>JBEEPA010000200.1:0-8293 GCA_041191385.1 Bacteroidota bacterium
GGTTTCTGGAGGCGGAAGTATAAATTATCAATGGCAAAGATCAACTAACAATAGTACATGGAATGATATTTCTGGAGCCACTTCAGCAACTTATTCGCCTGGAATAATTGCTTCAAAAACTTTTTATAGAAGAAAAGTAACTGCTACAGGTTGTACAGATGCATTTACGCCAAGTGTATTAATTAATATTGAGGTTAATAATAATATAGATACAGATGGTGATGGAATTATTGATTCGATTGATTTAGATGATGATAATGATGGAATTTTAGATTGTGTTGAAAATGGTTTTGATCAGGTAAATTTAACAAAAGTTTTTAATGTTACTGGCAATGCAAGTTACTTAAATGGAAATGAAATTAGATTGACACCTGATTTAAACAGTCAGGCGGGATCGGCAATGTCATTTGGTACAATCGATTTTAATAAAGATTTTAATTTTAATGTTGAAGTTTATTTAGGCGCAAATGATGGAGGTGCAGATGGTATGGCGATAGTATTTCATAATGATCCCAACGGAGTAAATGCTGTAGGTGATTTTGGTGGTGGATTAGGTGCCGCAGGAATCAAAAATGGTATTTCTATTGAATTTGACACTTGGCAAAATGGAGGAGAAATTGTGCAGGATCATACACACATTAAATTAACCCAATCATGGTCTGATTTAACTACAATGAAAGCTTTGCCAAATATAGAAGATGGACAATGGCATTTGGTAAATTTTAATTGGAATGCTTCTACGCAAACTTTAAGTTACACAATAGACGGTAATTTAATTGAAAATTTTACTAACGACTTAGTTACTAATGTTTTTAATAACGAATCAAATATATTTTTTGGTTTTACAGCTGGTACTGGTGGTGCAAAAAACGAGCAAAAAGTTCGTTTCCCTGATTCCTTTTGTAGTTACCCTATTTTTTTAGATACCGATGGTGATGGAATAGTGAATTCATTAGATTTAGACAGTGATGGCGATGGATGTCCTGATGCTATTGAAGGAACAGCTTCTTTAAAAAAATCTGATTTAACAAACAATAAATTAAAAGGTGCTGTTGATAATAAAGGTGTTCCAGTTTTAGCAACTGCTAATGGACAAGCAGTTGGTTCTTCAGCAGATGTGTCTGTTCAAGATATAGATTGCTCTTCTTGTAATGGAGATAATGATAATGATGGTATTTGTGATGAAGTGGATTTAGATGATGACAATGATGGAATTTTAGATGAAGTTGAATGTCCTACAGCTCAAGTTTCAACAGCTTTTCAAACAGCAGGTGGAACTACTACAACATTTAATGCTCCAAGCGCAGATTTAGGTTTTGAATTTTATATCTATTCCTTAGATAACTCATTTAATTTAAATGTAAATGGTGTAAAATTGGTTTCTGATGAAATTCAATGTTCTGGTTCAGGAGCAACAGGAGAATCACTTTTAATTTTTGAATCAGATAATTCTGGATTTGGTCAATCTGGAAACGCACATGTTTGGACAATTAATGGTACTAAAGAAAGTCCGGTTATTAAATTAAAAATTGACGGTAATGGTGGCGTTACATTTTTTGGAAAAAGAAATACAAATGCTGCTTTAGAACCTATGAGGATAAAATTAGGCCACCCTCAACCACAAAATTTAAATTGGAATACAAGTTCACAAAATACAGTAATATTATCTCAAAAAGTTGTTGGACCTACTAATATTAGAGGTGAAGGTTTTGGAGTAATTACTTGTTCTTCAGATATAGATGGAGATGGAATTCCAAATCATTTAGATACAGATAGCGATGGAGATGGTTGTTTAGATGCTATTGAAGGAGGTGCAAATTTTAAAAAGAATAATTTAAATGGTTCAACTTTAAGTGGAAATGTTGATGCTAAAGGTGTACCTGTAATTGCAAATGGTGGCCAAAATATTGGTTCAAGTTCAGATGCTAATGTTTTGTCTCCAAACTGTGATTGTCCTGATAACGACAAAGATGGAGTGTGTGATGAGGACGATTTAGATGACGACAACGATGGAATATTAGATACGGATGAATGTAAAGACAATAATGCATCATGGGATTTTGAAACTCCTATCGTTGGTCCTGGAAATAATAATCAAGGTCAGAATTTTCAAGGATGGACTTTAGTGGGTAATGGTTGGATAAATTTAATTCGTCCACCATACGGAGGTAATGTTCCTCAAACAGCAGCTTCAGGAAATCAATACGTAGAAGTTGCAGGTAATGGTAATTTTGAACGTACTTATACTATACAAAAAGAAGGAATAGTAACAGTGGAAATTGATTTTGCTTGTTGGGGAGGAGCAACTGAGCAAACTCAAATTAAAATTTTTAAATCTGATGGAACAACTTTAGTTGCGCAATCGGATGTTATTACAACAGTTACACCTTCCAGTTGGCATAATGCATGGAATCATAAAGGGGTGGTGAGTGCAAATTTACAACCTGGAAATTATATAGTAAGATTCGTATTAGGTAATTTCCAAGCTTTTGACAATGTGATTTTTTCCTCAACAGCAAATTGCGATACAGATGGGGATGGAATTTCAAATCATTTAGATGCTGATAGTGATGGAGATGGTTGTTTAGACGCTATAGAGGGTGGTGCTGCTTTTAAAAGTAGTGATTTAAATGGTGAAATGTTAAAGGGAGCAGTTGATTCAAAGGGTGTTCCTATTATTGCAGGTGCTTCTGGTCAAACAATAGGCACGTCACAAAACTCAAACATTAAAGATGAAAATTGTTGTATTAACCCTTTAGTAAATACCTCGGACACAAAATTATGTGTTGGTTCTACAATTACTGCTAATCCAACTACAGGAGGTACTTGGGTTAGTACAGATAATACTATAGCAACAATTAATAACGCAGGTGTAATTACAGGGATTTCATCAGGGTCTGCAAAATTTATTTATACAGTAACTGCATCAGGATGTAAAGACACTACTAATTCTGTTTCAGTTCATTCTAAACCTAATGTAAACATTCCAAATGATTCCATCTGTAAGGATGATCCTGCTGTATCATTTGATGCCGGATCTGGATTTAGTTCGTATAAATGGACAGGTAAAGGTACTGGAAATACTCAAGCTATTATCGCAAATGAAATTGGTATTTATACTGTTGAAGTTACTGATGCTAATGGTTGTAAAGATACCGCTAATGTTAGTTTGTTATTAAAATCAAATTGCCCTTGTCCGGATGATGATGGCGATGGAGTGTGTAACGACTTTGATTTAGATAAAGATAATGACGGGATTTTAGATAAAAATGAATGCATGACCAGTAATTTTAAATGGTCGGCTCCTCCTACGGTAAATGGTAAAACTGCAAATGGAGTGATCAATGGTATTAATTATACTTATACCTCCTCGATAAACATACAAACAACACCAACTATTTTTTCTTTTGGAACCTTTCCTGCTTCTTATAATGTTCCTAATACAACTGTTATAAGAAATGACCTTATTTCAAATAATAAAATTACTTTTTCAACACCAGTTTTAAATCCTACTTTGCTATTTTCCTCAATTGGAGGAGGAAATGCAGTACCAATCGAATTTTCAAATCCTGTTGAAGTTTTATTTCAAAGTGGTCCTGTAACTATTAATTCTCCAACTAGAATAACTGGGCATGAAGGGTATGTAATTTTAAGAATGAATGGAACATATTCTGAAATTTCATTCGACTATCTTGCTAATGAAACCTATGTGAATTTTACTTTCGGTGCCGATTTCGCAACGTTTTGTGATACCGATGGCGATGGAATTCCGGATTATTTAGACCCAGATAGTGATGGTGATGGTTGTTTAGATGCTATTGAAGGTGGTGCAATTTTTAAACGAACTGATTTAAGTGGAGAAATGTTAAAAGGTGCTGTTGACGCAAATGGAGTTCCTGTAATTGCAGGTGCAGCTGGTCAAAGTGCTGGAACTAGTAGAAACGCAAGTGTAAAAGATCCAGAATGTACCAAAGAATTGATTTTACCGGATACTTTAACGATTTGTAAAGGAAGTACAGTTACGATAAATGCAAATAATGTGGCAACTACAGAGTGGAGTGCCTCTCAACCTTTTACTATTGTAAACGATAGTACTATTATTGCATCACCTAGTAGCACAACTACTTATTATATTAGTTCTTTTACAAAAAAGCAAAATACATTGGTAAATGGAGATTTTGAATCACCAAATATTGGTGGAGGTTTTAAAATTGTAAATGCCAATACAGTAAATGGATGGAATACCACTGCATCGGATAATGCAATTGAAATTTGGTTCAAAAACTTTTTAGGTGTTCCTGCTTATTCTGGAAATCAATTTGTAGAATTAAACGCTAATATGCAATCGGCATTGTATCAAGATATGACAACTGTACCAGGAACTAAATTAATGTGGGGATTTGCACATAGGGGAAGAAGCGGAATGGAGAGAGTTGATTTTGAAGTTGGTCCTCCAAATGGTCCATATCAAAAAATTGGAACATTTAGTACTAATAATACTGCTTGGAAATATTATTCGGGTGTATATGAAGTACCAGCTGGACAAACTACTACAAGATTTTATTATTCTTCTCAAGATCCTGGTGCAACTGGAAACTTATTAGATGCTATTGAGTTTTATACGTTAGAGGAACAAAAAGATAGTGTAGTAGTGGTTGTAAACGAGGTAAATTCATTTACCTTAGGAAAGGACACTACAATTTGCGAAGGTGAAAATTATACTTTAACCGCACCAAATTCTACCGAATATTTATGGAGTACAGGTTCTAATAACAATTCTATATCTGTCAATCAAACTGGAGATTATTCTGTTGAGATTACTGCCGCAAATGGTTGTAAAAAAAGTGATACAATCAATGTTAATTTTGAGCCTTGTTTTATAAATCATATCATAAAGGATACTTTAACTATCTGTGAAGGAGATTCCATAATTATCAGTGCAACTTTGGTTACCAATCAGGTATGGGGAGGAACAGAAGATTTTAAACAAATAAATGATAGTACGATAAAAGTATCACCAATAACAAATGCTTATTATTTTATTGGAAAGCCATCCAGAGAAGATTCAATTTTAGTAATAGTTAAACCAAAACCTATAGTTAAATTAGGAAATGATACCACTATTTGTGTTGGTGATAGTATTGAATTTTCGTCTAATATTATAGGAGAATATTTATGGAATACAGGAGCAACATCTACATCTGTAATCGCTAAAAATGCTGGTTTGTATAGTTTACAAGTTGAAAATTCAGATGGATGTATTGGTAAGGATACTATCGATTTAAAATTAAAAGTATTACCAATTGTTGATTTAGGCAACGATACCATTATTTGTAAGGGGGAAAGTTTAGAATTAAATGCTAAAAATAATGGATTAACTTTCAAATGGAATTCCGGCTCTACTTCTCAGTCGGTTATTTTAAATACTGCAGGAACATATAAAGTTGAAGTTAAAGATGCATTGGGTTGTATTGGGATTGATTCAATAACCTTAAATATTAAAGAATTACCAGTAGTAAAATTAGGAAACGATACTACTATTTGTGCAACAGCTTTCGTGGATTTAGATGCTAAAAATCCGGGATTAAATTATGCGTGGAATACTGGTGCAAGCGCTCAAAAAATAAAAGTTACCGAAACTGGAACCTATAGCGTAACTGTAACAGATGAAATAGGCTGTTTGGGCAGTGATGAAATCAAAATCACTGTAAATCCAATGCCAGTAGTGAATTTAGGAAACGATACTTCTTTTTGTAAAGGAGGAACTCATACTTTAAAAGCAGGAAACAACGGATTTAATTATTTGTGGAGTACAGGCGCAAATACGCAAGAAATTACAGTAAACCAAAGTGGAACCTACGAAGTAAGAGTTTTTGATGCTATAGGCTGTGCGGATACATCAAAAATAAAGATAGTAGTTAAAGAATTACCAGTAGTAAAATTAGGTAATGATACTACTATTTGTGCAACAGCTTTCGTGGATTTAGATGCTAAAAATCCAGGATTAAATTATGCGTGGAATACTGGTGCAAGCGCTCAAAAAATTAAAGTTACTGAAACAGGAACGTATAGTGTAAATGTTACTGATGAAATAGGCTGTTTGGGTAGTGATGAAATAAAAATCACTGTAAATCCAATGCCAGTAGTGAATTTAGGAAAGGATACTTCCTTTTGTAAAGGTGCATCTCATACATTAAAAGCAGGAAACAACGGATTTAATTATTTGTGGAGTACAGGCGCAAATACGCAAGAAATTACAGTAAACCAAAGTGGAACCTACGAAGTAAGAGTTTTTGATGCAATTGGTTGTGCAGATACCACAAAAATAAAGATAGTAGTTAAGGAATTACCAGTAGTAAAATTAGGAAACGATACTACTATTTGTGCAACTGCTTTTGTGGACTTAGATGCTAAAAATCCTGGTTTTAATTATGCTTGGAGTTCTGGTGCAAGCACTCAAAAAATTAAAGTTACCCAAACAGGAACGTATAGTGTAAATGTTACTGATGAAATAGGCTGTTTGGGCAGTGATGAAATCAAAATCACTGTAAATCCAATGCCAGTAGTGAATTTAGGAAAGGATACTTCTTTTTGTAAAGGAGGAACTCATACTTTAAAAGCAGGAAACAACGGATTTAATTATTTGTGGAGTACAGGCGCAAATACGCAAGAAATTACATTAAACCAAAGTGGAGCCTACGAAGTAAGAGTTTTTGATGCGATAGGATGTGCAGATACCTCAAAAATAAAGATAGTAGTTAAGGAATTACCAGTAGTAAAATTAGGAAACGATACTACTATTTGTGCAACAGCTTTTGTGGAGTTGGATGCCAAAAACCCTGGATTAAATTATGCGTGGAATACTGGTGCAAGCGCTCAAAAAATTAAAGTTACCCAAACAGGAACGTATAGTGTAACTGTTACAGATGAAATAGGCTGTATAGGAACAGACAATATTTTTATAACAAAGGAAATTATAGAGGATCCTTATCTAGAAAAAGAAATTTATATCTGCGAAGGTACTCAAGTTACTTTAGAACCTTCTTTTACAAATAATTACAAAATTTATTGGAAGGAGAATAAAAATAGTGAAACTATATTGGTTGATCAACCAGGTATTTATACGAGTTATGTTGAATCCGAATATTGTAAAGAAGCCTTTGTGATACAAGTATTTAAAATAGATACTCCAATGGCAACCATAACAGATATAAATGGTAAAGATTTTTATTGTTTTGATTTAGAAACCACTACATTAACAATTCAATCCGAAGAGACTAATTTAATATTTGATTGGGATGATTTTGGAAGGAGTGATGAGGTAGAAATCACATCCGCTGGTACTTATAAAGTTACTGTTTATAATCAATATTGTTCCTCTAGGTTCGATAAAGAAATAGAAGAATATTGCACAGGTTTACTTTTTATTCCAAATGCATTTTCGCCTGGTAATAAAGATGGAGTTAACGATGTGTTTAAGCCTGTTGTTAAAAATATACAGGATTATGAACTAAGAATATTTAATAGATGGGGCGAAATGATTTTTAAAAGCAATGACGTAACTGAAGGTTGGGATGGTACAATAAATGGCAAAAATTGTCAGATGGATGTGTATGTTTATCAAATAGATTATTCTTATAATTCAGAATACAATGGAGTTTATAAAAATAAGAAAATAGGAACTTTTACCTTGTATAGATAATTCATATTAATTTTTGTCACATATAATTTTTTTCACGTCTATAGTATCAATGACACATTATTCTGAAGTTAGTATAATAGAGAAGCTGAAGGAAAAAGATAAAGAAACAATTCGATATGTTTACGAAACATATTCTTCTATTCTTTTAACTATTTGCATCAGATATTTTAAACAAAGAGAAATCGCTTTGGATATTATGCATGAGGGCTTTATGAAAGCACTAAATGCTATTGAAACGTATAAAAATACTGGTTCATTTGAAGGTTGGTTAAAAAGAATAGTAGTAAATCATTGTATTGATACCTTAAGAAAGCAAAAAAAAATTCAGTTTCAGGAATTACAAGAATTTGATGTTGTTGAGGAGGAAAATGATTTAGATAAAACAGTGGATAAAAAAGACATAAATGAAAGTAGTTTAAATATTAATTTCGTTAGAGATGCAGATTTATCATCATCTGAAATTATGTTTGAAATAAATAAATTACCTGATAAATATAGATTAAGTTTTATCATGTATGTTATAGATGAATTAACTCATTCTGAAATAGCACAAAATCTTGAAATGGATGAAGAAACCTCAAGAACAAGATT
>JBEEPA010000201.1:0-5736 GCA_041191385.1 Bacteroidota bacterium
TACCAATTGAATAGAATGATCATTACACCCTACAACCAATGTATTAAACCCTATGATACGATTATGAACTTTATGAGCTATTAACGAGGTAATTATCAGTTTAGGCAATGCCAATAACACAAATTGAATCAAAAATAAATAAGAAAAAGATAAATAGTATTGAATATGCTCATCCAATACATCATCTAAAATCAAAACAAAAAACAATATTATTGTACCAAAAAACACTACCCAAAACAATAACACAAGTTCTTTAAGACGAGATTTTCTAAAAACCTTATTATACATTCCGTGCAATGCAATTAACGAAATCCAAAAAAATGCAACCAAAAGTGCACCTTTGTAAAAAACTATCGAATTAAGAGTATCTGTTACAGCATAATTTTGAAGGTTTTCGATTTTTAATTTACGAAAATTAAAAAAGAAAAACCAAGCAATTATTGATGCGATAAAATCGAATAAAATTAACGCGAATACAGTATTTTTTTTAGTCAACTTGCTTAATTATATGTAGATTATCTAAAAAAACCTCTTGTGTTTGATTACTTACATACACTAACACATAAAATCTAAAATACCCCTCGGACATAGCATCTTTTAAATAAGGCATTGGATTAAAATATGTTTTTTGCCACTTATTAACTGGAGGCATATTTAATAAGATTGGATAATCATCCCAAACTCCGTTTTTAAAAACTTCAACACCAAATTCTACAGCTCCTTTATTCAGGTAATCTAATTCTATCAACCAATTTTCGGTTGATTTAAAATATATAGAATCTTTTAAAGTTATTTTTGATCTTTTTTGATTGTGCGATATAAATCTTCCCGAATAGTTACCAAAAGATTGATTGTTCGCAAATCTATATTCAGGAAATGAATCTTTACCATTAAAAATTAATTTCAGTAAACCATAATCTTGTTCAAAATCTTCCCTCACTAAAAAATTGGAAGTATTACTGTATTTCAATTTAGGAGTTAATTTTGTTTCGCTTTTTTCGGTAAAATTTAATATTGTAACGTTAGCTACTAAAAAAGGATGTTTTACTCTAATTCCTTTTTGCTCAAATAAAATTATTCCTGGTTTAATTTCCACATTAGCTTCACCATTTAAATAAACTGGTATTTTTGCAGGTAAAGGATAAGTACCTTTAAATTCATTGTTAACATAAACCCAAGCATCTTGTAATGCTAAATTTGAACTATCTCCCTCAAAATCAAATTTATCTACAACTAAATAAGAAGGAATATCTGCCTTTTTATTACAAGAAATTAAAAAAACACTAAAAATTGTAATAAGGTTTAATAAATATTTACGGGACATACAAAATAGTATTAAAAATAACTTTAAAGGCGAATTTAAAACATTTTATGCACAACTCCTAAATGGATTAAATTTTCGAGTAGATTTTGATTAATATTGTTAATTTTTTAAACAATTTGTTTCTTGTGAATAAAAAATAATAGAATTTTGAATATTGATAAATTAAAAAAATTACTTTAGCGTTTTAAACACGGAAAGTTTTCCAATCTTTTAATATAGTTTATGCAACAATATTTAGATTTAATGAAATTGGTTTTAGAAACTGGAACGGATAAAACCGACAGAACAGGAACAGGAACTAGAAGTATTTTTGGGCATCAAATGCGTTTTAATTTAAACGATGGATTCCCTTTAGTTACTACAAAAAAATTACATCTTCGTTCTATCATTCACGAATTGTTATGGTTTTTAAAAGGTGAAACCAATATTAAATATTTACAAGATAATCAAGTTAAAATTTGGGATGAATGGGCGGATGAAAAAGGTGAATTAGGCCCGGTTTATGGATCACAATGGCGCTCATGGCCAACACCTGACGGAGGTCATATTGATCAAATTGCAAAAGTGATTGACCAAATTAAAAACACACCTGATTCCAGAAGATTGATTGTAAGCGCATGGAATGTTTGCGAAATCGAAAAAATGGCTTTACCACCTTGCCATACTTTTTTCCAATTTTATGTTGCCAACAACAAATTATCTTGTCAGCTCTACCAACGTAGTGCCGATATTTTTTTAGGTGTACCATTTAATATTGCTTCGTATGCTTTATTAACTATGATGGTAGCACAAGTTTGCAATTTAGAATTGGGAGATTTTGTACATACATTTGGTGATGCTCATTTATACACTAATCATTTTGAGCAAGCAAAATTACAATTAACTCGAGAAACTCGTCCGTTACCTGTTATGAAAATTAATCCAGAAGTAAAAGATATTTTTGGTTTTAAATATGAGGATTTTTCACTTGAAGGTTACAACCCTCATCCACATATTAAAGCACCTGTTGCTGTATAATTATGGAAATTCACTTAATAGTTGCTGTTTCAAAATCCAATTTAGGAATTGGTAAAAACAATGAATTATTATGGCATTTACCTGCTGATATGCAATTTTTTAAACAAACTACTATTGGTTTCCCTGTTATAACTGGAAGAAAAAATTACGAATCTATACCTGAAAAATTCCGTCCTCTAGCAGATAGAAAAAATATTATACTTACGCACCAAAAAAACTATGCCGCACCTGGTGCAATAGTGGTAAACAATATAATAGATGCAATACAAGAAGCTCAAAAAGAGAAAAAAGAGAAATGTTTTGTAATTGGAGGTGGAGAAATATACAAATTATTTTTAGCGCAAAATTTAGTAGATAAGCTAATTATTACTTGGGTAAATACAGATATTGAAGCAGATACATTTTTTCCAGAATTAGATTTGAATATATGGAATTTAGAAAATATAAAGGAATTTCCAAAAGACGAAAAAAATAAATACGACTTTACTATTTGTAGTTATACAAAAAATATTTAATATGTAGGATTTTCTGAATAATTATTTCCTACTTGATGAATTATCTTCTGAATAAAAGGAATGGTGTTTTTTGAACGTAAATGTAATTTTATAAAACTTCCTTTAGAATGAATGTTTATCGAATTAGATTGAATAATAGATAAACTGTAAAATGGAATAATCCACGAAAAATGTTCTGTAAACTTTTTAAAATGTACAATTACACCTTTTGGTCTTAATTCGATACTTGCAAAATTACCCGAAAAACCACTTGGTAATAATTGTTTGATATCACTACTACAATCCACAATTTCCATTCTAGCTGATCCGATACCTTTCATTTTTAATCTATCCAAAAAACTGTAGCTTTTACCTAAAGTCTCGTCAATTATTTTTTTAATTTCAGGATCGTAATAAGAAGTATCAAAAATCATTTTTCAAAAACATTTTTGCAAAAATAATATCGATTTGAACACGAATGCTGTTAATTATTATCAAAAAAACAAAAGATAATTTTAACTAAAAATCCAACTTAAAACCAACACCATGGATATTTTGCAATTGAATAGAAGTATCTACCTGAAGATATTTTCGAATTTTGGTAATAAAAACATCCATACTTCTACCTTTAAAATAATCGCTCTCGCCCCAAATAAGCTTTAAAACTTGATCGCGTTTTACCGTTTGACCTTTGTAACTTATTAAAACCTTTAAAATATCGCATTCCTTTTTGGTTAATTTTTGAATGTAATTATTAGGACCTGATAATAAATTATTTTGAGTATCCAAACATAAAATACCAATTTGCAAAATAGCATTATCTGTATCGTTAACAATATTATTTGCTCGTTTTAAAATGGATTGTATGCGTAATAACAACAAATCAAAGTTAAATGGTTTAGTTACATAATCGTCTGCACCATCTTTAAAACCTTTAATTTTATCTTCATCTAAACTTTTTGCTGTTAACATGATAATAGGAACTTGATGATTGATTTTTCGAATATCCGATAACAAAGTAAATCCATCCTTTTGCGGTAACATAACATCCAAAATACACAAATCAAAACTTTGCACACAAAAAGCATCTAAAGCATCCTCTCCTCCTTTTTCCCAATGTACTTTAAAACCAGCCTCTTCTAATTGGTCTTTGGTAATATAACCCAAATTAACATCATCCTCTACCAATAAAATTAGTTTTTTTGCCATTTTATATTGTATTTAAAGTAATTAAAAAACTAGTTCCTTTATTCATTTCACTTTCAATATCTATTTTACCTCCATGTTGTTCTATCATTAGTTTTACATAGCTTAAACCAATTCCAAAACCTTTTACATTATGAATATTGCCAGTTGGCACTCTATAAAACTTTTTAAATACATGAGGCAAAAAATCATGTCCTATACCCATTCCATTATCTGTAAAATTAACAAACAATTTACCGTTTAATTCTTTAACATCAATTGTAATCTTTAAAGGATTGTTTAGTTTTCGATATTTAATCGCATTATCAATTAAATTACTAAAAACCTGAGTAATATGATGTTGATCGGCATGTATTTTACAATCTAAATCGCCCAAAACCTCCACAATAGCATTAATAGCTTGCAAACTTTCCTTGTAAGGCTCTAACGCTTTATCAATAACATTTTTTAATTGCATATCCACAAAATCCAAAACCAACTTATCATTTTCGTAATAAGCAATTTGTAATACCCGTTCTACCTGATTTTTCAATCTGTTATTTTCATCTAATATTATTTGAGCATATTTTTTTAAACGCTCGGGCTGATTAATTATGTTATCTTGATTTAAAACCTGAGCTCCTAAAGCAATGGTTGAAATAGGTGTTTTTAACTCGTGCGTCATATTATTAATAAAATCGTTTTTCATCTCATCCAATTGTTTTTGTTTATAAATTACAAAAACAGCAAATCCTAAAATCAAAGTAATTAAAATAATTACACCAATTGCAATTAACCACAATTTAAAGTTTTGTAGATACAATTTAGTTTTTGGAAATACAACGCCAAAATTATAACTATTTATATCCCAATCTATTCCATAATCATCTGCTGCAAACCTTTCTTGCAAAAAAGTACCACTTTGAGTATGTACCACACTATCGGTAAAACAATCGTAGATTGCAATTTTATAAGGAAAATCTATCTCATGTTTTTCGAACTCTTTTTGTAAAATCGAATCAATTTGAGTAGGATTTACAATGTCCTGAATTTCAACTACAAAAGAATTATTGTCTATTTGTTTAACTGGGTGTGTAGTATTAATACTTTCGTGCTGTATCAAACGCAATTCATAACCAGCATTGGTTAATGCCATTTTAACTTTATGATTAAATTGCTGATTTTGTAAATTAATTAAGTTATTTGCCCATATAATTTGTACCCAAACTAATGAAATTAAGGAAATTATACTTAACCCAACAATAACAGGAATGGTAAATCTACGCATAAATTACTTTAACTTTTTCTCATTTTTTTCACGCATTTTTTTATATAATTTGGTCGCCAACATCAACAAAATTACCATAGCAAAAAATGCAAATACACCTTTATAAAAATTTAAGCGTTGGTATACCACTAAAAACACAATAACAACCAATAAAACGGTTGCCACCTCATTCCACATCCTTAATTTCATAGAATTCCATACCACCTCATCTTTTTGCAATTGACTGTAAATTTTGTGGGTTATTAAATGATAAATAGCTAAAACCACTACAAATCCTAATTTCAAATGCATCCAACCAAATCTTAAGTATTCAGGATGTTCTTGTATCAACAACCAGGGACCCAAAATCATTGTTAATATAAAGGATGGCCATGTAATTATATACCACAATCTAAATTCCATTAATTTATATTGTTTAATTAAAATAG
>JBEEPA010000202.1:0-15110 GCA_041191385.1 Bacteroidota bacterium
CATCGAAATTATACCTAAATGCTTATCGTACATTTTTAATGTTCTAGTTTCATGTTCTTCCTGAAACTTATTCTTATCCTTTTTAAAATTTTCAAGTAACAATTGTTTGGGTATAAAATTCCCACTATTTACATCCTTATGTTTATTATACAAATAATCAAAATATGTCTTTAGTTCACCCTCATTTAAATCTAAAAAATTTGCAGTTATAGCAGCATCAAAAGGGTCGTTAAAATTACTTGGGGGCGATAAATACAACTCCTGTTTTAATAATGTTTCTTTTTGAAATTTCCCATCCCAACCTCGATATTTGTAAACAATTTTTTGCTCAATTTCATTTTCCATTCTATTTATTCAATCCAATTAAAAATATATCTCAAACTAAATTAAGCATTTAAAAATTATTTACAATTGCTTAATATCCATTAATTCTTTAGTAAATTAGCGTTAATGTAATACGTGAAATTTTTATGCTAAAAAGTAGCCTATATTTACATTAAAAATTGTTATAAAATTACCTGTTAGCAATATAACTTATTTAAATAGTACAACAATTAATGAAATCAACCGAAATACAAAATAGTGTACAAACTTTAATAGATAATTTCTCGCCACAGGAATTTATTTACGATTTGTTAATGGCTTATGGAATTTCTAAAACTTCTGTAACTCGATTAAAAAAAGGGGATTACAATTTATCTCAAAATAAGGACGAAGTATTGTATAAAAAAAAGGTGTTTTTTAAAACGGAAACATCCGATAAACTATTAAGCAGTATTGAGCTTGTTGCTAAAGATGATAAAATTTTAAAACACCAACCAAGGTTTGCTATCCTTACAGATTTTAATCAATTGGTGGCTAAGGATTTAAAACTAAACAAAAACTTAGATATCCCATTTAAGGAATTACCTAATTATTTCGATTTCTTTTTGCCTTTAGCGGGTAGCGAGGTGTATAACTCCTCCAATAATAACGAAGCCGATAGAAATGCTTCGTATAAAATGGCATCGTTATATGATTTATTAATTGAGGAAAATCCAGATATTTACAACTCCAAGGAAAGCATCCATCATTTAAATATATTTTTATCGCGGTTGTTGTTTTGCTTTTTTGCCGAGGACACAGGAATTTTTAAGGATACCAGTATATTTACAGATACCCTAGTACAACATACGGATGAAAATGGAACCGATACGCATATATTTTTAAATGATTTATTTGATCGTTTAGCCACTAATAATGTAGCACATTTACCTCAATATTTACAAAAGTTCGAGTATGTAAATGGTGGTTTATTTAGTCAAAAAATTAATTCGCCTAAGTTTACCGCAAAAGCTCGTAAAACTTTAATTGAGTTAGGCGAATTGCAATGGAGAGATATCAACCCAGATATTTTTGGCTCCATGATACAAGCGGTGGTAATTCCCGAGTACCGCTCCGATTTAGGAATGCATTATACTTCAGTAGAAAACATCCTAAAACTTATAAAACCTTTGTTTTTAGATGAGTTGTACGAAGCCTACGAAAATGCAACTACCATAAAACAATTAAGAGAACTGATATTTAGAATTTCTAAAATTAAATTTTTCGACCCTGCCTGTGGTAGCGGAAATTTCCTGATTATTACTTACAAGGAAATTAGATTTTTGGAGATATTGATTTTAGAAAAAATCATTGAATTGGAGGGAACTGTAGCTACTATTAAATGGACGGCTATTGAACTTTCGCAATTTTATGGAATTGAGATTGACGATTTTGCACACGAAATGGCAATACTCTCGCTATGGTTGGCAGAACACCAAATGAACAAAATATTTGAAGAACGATTGTTTGATTACGGAAAATCAAAACCTATACTTCCACTAAAAGAAGCTGGAAAAATTACTCAAGGCAATGCTACAAGAGTAGATTGGAAAATGGTTTGCCCTATTTCGGATAAAGATGAAGTTTATGTGATTGGTAATCCGCCTTATTTGGGGTCTAGAAATCAAGATAAAGATCAAAAGGAGGATATGAGTTTTGTATTTCGAAAAGATTACAAAGCTTTGGATTATGTTTCTATTTGGTTTTATAAAGGCGTGAATTACATTGAAGGGTTTAATGCAAAAATAGCATTTGTTTCGACGAATTCTATTTGTCAAGGTGAGCAGGTGGCTCTTTTATGGCCAAAGATTTATTTATATGAAGTCGAATTATTTTTTGCTTATCAGTCTTTTAAATGGACAAATAATGCAAAAGGTAATGCAGGTGTAGAGGTTGTGATAATTGGTTTAAGAAACAAATCCGACAAAACAAAGTTTATTTTTAATGTGAATTTAAAGACTGAAGTTAATAACATCAATCCCTATTTGACAAATAATAAAATTGAAATAATTAATAAGAGAAGTAAACCTTTAAGTTTTAAGAACTCGATGATAAAAGGTTGTTATCCTACCGATGGAGGAGGATTAATTATTAAAGAAGATGAATATGAAAAATTTAAAAACTCTGATTTAAAAAATAATATACATCCATTTATTGGAACCTCTGAATTTATAAAAGGAATTAAAAAATGGTGTATTTATTTAAATGATACTGTCTATGAATTACTTAAAGAAAATAAATTATTAAATGACAGATTAAATATTGTTGTAAAAAGTAGAAACTCAAGCAAGAAGCTAAATACTCAAAAGTTAGCAAGTGTACCATACAAATTTGAGTTTGACTCTACTCAAAAGAAGGAGGGTATTATTATCCCATGTATTACATCGCAAAGAAGAGAGTATTTACCTGTAGGCTTTATTGATGACAGTACAATTGTTTATGGAACTGCTCAAGTTCTTTACACGAATGAGCCTTATATTTTTGGTGTATTATCAAGCAAAATGCATATGGCATGGATTGCTTTAACTTGTGGAAGAATGAAAACGGACTATAATTACTCATCAACCTTGTGCTATAACACCTTCCCTTTTCCAGACATCACCACCAAACAAAAAGAAAACTTAAACCTCTATGTTTTTGCTGTTTTAGACGAGCGTGCCAAACATCCCAGTAAAACCATGGCACAGTTGTACAACCCTAGCACCATGCCCAAAGGTTTGCTACAAGCCCATCAAGAATTAGACACCGCCATAGAGCAATGTTACCGCCTACAACCATTTAAAAACGATACCGAAAGGTTGGAGTATTTGTTTAAAATGTATGAAACAATGGTAAATGATGAATTGTTAATGATTAATGGTAAATGGTTAAAAAAGAAGAAGAAATGAGTAAAACTAAAAGAAAACTAAAAATTATGCTTGGTTCTACCGTTTATGGATTTGAAGACCAACTATCTCAAATTGTGGCACAATTGCAACTTTTGGGTTATGAAGTACTAAATTCTCATAATGGAAGCATTAAAGTTAATCCAAAGTTATCCAATCTTGATAACTGCCTAAAAGCAGTTGAAGAATGTGATTTGTTTTTAGGCATCATCAGACCTTTTTATGGCACTGGAAATATAGGCGACAAAAACATTACTTTTGAAGAAATTAAAAAAGCCATTGAACTCAAAAAACCTTATTGGTTTCTTGTACATCGTGATGTGGTTTTTGCTAGAGAATTATTCAAATATTTGGCACTAAAAAGTGGTGATGAAATAGTAGTTTCAAAAAATAAACTCTTCGACCCCAAAACCATAGAAATATACGAATATGTTATAGAAAACCATATTCCAGTAACTTTAAGAAATGGCAATTGGGCACAACAATTTTATCGTTTAGATGAAATGATGACCTACATCAATACACAATTTACGGATAGAGATTTTGTAGAAAATATTTTAAACCATAAACCAGTAAGCAATGGATAATAGTTTTATTATAGATAATTTGCTACAACAACAAGAAGGTGTTCGTTTAGAATTTAAAGCAACGGCTAACAAAGAAGCTGTTGCCAAAACCATTACAGCATTTATCAATACACAGGGTGGTGATTTGGTTATTGGTATTGAT
Organism: Bacteroidota bacterium; assembly: GCA_041191385.1. Taxonomy (GTDB): domain Bacteria; phylum Bacteroidota; class Bacteroidia; order Flavobacteriales_C; genus JBEEPA01. The sequence continues at coordinate 3,978 of JBEEPA010000202.1, forward strand.
GATGATAAAAAAGTTGTAGGTATAGAAAATGCTGAAAAGATTAGAGAGCGTTTACAAAATCTATTGATTGATTGGATTAAACCTAATGCACCCATATCCTCTCAAGTTATTCGATACAAAAAGAAAGATGTTATTCTTTTTAGTGTTTGGGAAGGTGCAAAAAAGCCATACCAATTCAAAGGAAAGATTTTTACTAGAGAGAATGACACAACTAAACTATCGAGTATAGATGTGCTAACGTCATTAATTAAAGAACGTAAAGAAGCTGATTTTCATTGGGAAAGGAAAGCAATTCTGGGTGCAGAGCTAAAAGATTTGGATATAGAAGAAATAAACAGTACAATTTTATTATATAAAGCTTACAAAGCTAAGAGTAACTTTGAAGACGTTGAGGATTTTTTAATTCAAATGGGCTTAATTCAAAATGGAAATTTAACCAATGCTTGCATTGTTTTGTTTGCCAAAAATCCCAACAGATTTATTCCACAGTCACGAATTAGAGTTACCGTATATCCGTCAAATAAATCAGGGGATCTCTTTTTAAATGACAGAATTTTTGAAGGAAATATTTTCAAAAACATCACGGCAATACTAGATTTTATTGATGCCGCCTTTGGTAAAAGAATTATTGTAGATGGTGTTTTAAGAACTGAAAAATTAAATTATCCGTTGATGGCAATTCGTGAAGGTTTACTTAATGCAATGGTGCATCGCGATTATAATTCGGTAAATGGATTTCTTCAAATATCCATTTTTACAAACCGCACAGAAATAGCAAATTACGGAGGTTTACCAGAAGGTATAACCATTAAAGATTTAAAAAGAGAACACAATTCGGTACTTCGTAATCCTGATATAGCACAAATATGTTTTATTCGAAAATACATAGAAATGTTAGGAAGTGGTACATTAAGAATGATTAATGATTGCAAGAAAAACAATTTCAAAACTCCTGTTTGGACAGATATAGAAGATATTACTACAGTTACTTTTCCTGAACTTAGCGCTAATACTAAAGCAAATGAAGGTGTAAATGAAGGTGTAAATGAAGGTGTAAATAATATAGCTTTTAAAAACGAAAGTGAAGGTGTAAATGAAGAGCTTAATGTAGTATATAAGCTAATAGATAATACTCCAGGATTAAAAGCACCTGATATAGCTAGATTATTAGATAAAAGTCTTTCAGCGGCAGAAAGATATATAAAGAAACTAAAAAATGCTGGTTATATAGAATTTAAAGGAGCACCAAAAACGGGAGGATATTTTGTAATAGAAAAGTAAAAATGGGGATTTTAAATAACATAATAGATTGGGTAGCAAACAAGATTAGAAATTTAATATATAATTTGTCAAAAAAGGAAGAAGTTATTGAAAATCAAGGAACTGTTAGATATCCTAAATGGGTTTTAAGTTCATCTAAAAAGATGGCGTAAAATATAATTTAGATGAACTTTAGATGAACCTTAGATGAACTTTAAAAGTTAACTCATTGAAAATAAAATGATTAAATCAATTTCTTTAAAAAAAATTTAGACGAACTTTTAGACATTTAAAAAGGAAACTATGCCAAATTTAGTAGAAGTAAATTATCAACAAACAGGAAAAAGCAAAAGTACCAACGAGTTGGGCATGCGCGAAATGCAACAAAAAGCTTACGAGGGTAGAACTGCTCAATATTTATTACTAAAAGCACCGCCAGCATCGGGTAAATCCAGAGCGTTGATGTATATTGCTTTAGATAAATTAAAAAACCAAGGAATAAAAAAAGTTATAGTTGCTGTGCCAGAAAAATCTATTGGGGCTTCTTTTGGAACTACGGAGCTTAAAAAACATGGATTTTTTACCGATTGGAATCCAAATCCTAAATACAATTTATGTACGCCTGGGGAGGAAAAAAGTAAAGTAACTGCTTTTTTAAACTTTTTAGAAAGCAATGAACAAATATTAATTTGTACGCATGCTACTTTGCGTTTTGCTTTTGATGGTTTAGATCCAAAAAAAATGGATGATACATTGGTGGCGATTGATGAATTTCATCACGTATCTGCGGATGGGGATAACATTTTAGGGCAAGTGTTAAAAAGTATCATGAAAAACTCTAGTGCGCATATTGTAGCAATGACAGGCTCGTATTTTAGAGGAGATAGTGTACCTGTTTTACTACCCGAGGATGAGGCGAAGTTTACAAAAATAACTTATTCCTATTACCAACAATTAAATGGGTATGAGTATTTAAAATCTTTGGGTATTGGCTACCATTTTTATCAAGGAAGATATTTTAAAAAAAATCCAGAAACAGGAATATCTGCTTTAGCCGAAATTTTAGATGAAAATTTAAAAACAATTATCCATATTCCAAATGTAAATGCAGCGGAATCATCTAAAGAAAAGTACGAGGAGGTAAATCATATCATAGATGTTTTAGGAGAATTAGATCATCAGGACGAAAACACGGGTGTTTTACATATCAAAAGCCACAAAACAGGCAAAATATTAAAAGTTGCTGATTTGGTAAATGACAATCCAAAATCAAGAGATAAAATTAGTGCTTATTTAAGGGAAATTAAATCGGCTGAAGATATTGATATTATTATTGCTTTGGGAATGGCGAAAGAAGGTTTTGACTGGCCTTATTGTCAGCATGCATTAACTATTGGATACAGAAGTTCCTTAACGGAAATTATACAAATTATTGGTAGAGCAACCAGAGATAGCAACAATAAAACCCATGCACAATTTACCAATTTAATTGCAAAACCTGATGCAGAATATGACGATGTAAAACTATCAGTAAACAATATGCTTAAAGCCATTACCGCATCATTGTTAATGGAACAAGTTTTAGCACCAAATTTTAAATTTAAACTTAAAAAAGATGAGGATGATTTAGATGATGATGGTTATGAGGATAACGATGAACCTACCATAAAAATTAGAGGTTTTAAGTTACCATCATCGCAAAGAGCAAAAGATATTATTGAAACCGATTTAAATGATTTAAAAGCTAAGATTTTACAAGACCCACAAATGTTAAGGGCGATGCCTGGAAATGTTGAGCCTGAGGTTATAAACACGGTACTTATTCCTAAAATAATTAGAGAAACTTATCCTGATTTAACAGAGGATGATGTGGAGGCTGTGAGGCAACATGTTGTAGTGGACTCGGTTATTAAAAATAGTACGATTGAGGAGCAGGGAAATAAAAAATTTGTACGAATGGCTGGAAGTTTTGTAAATATAGATGAAATTCATATTGATTTAATTGACCAAATAAACCCTTTCCAAAAAGCTTTTGAAATTTTATCAAAATCTGTAACTACGAAAGTTTTAAAATTGATTGATGAACATATACAGTCCATTAAAATTGAAATGACAGAGGAAGAAGCTATTATGTTATGGCCTAAAATTAAAGAATGGGTAAAAAATAATAATGGTGAGCAACCCAATATCCAAGCATTTGATCAAAAAGAAAAAAGAATGGCTGAAGCTATAGTTTTTTTAAGGGAGTTAAAACGTAAAAAAGCTTTAGAAAATGGATAAGAAAAAATTAACATTAGACGATATTTTTAATGATGATGATTTTGGTTTATTAGATTCCAAAGCTAAATCATCAAATATTAAAACGGATGAGGATAGACTAATTGATGTTTTTGAAGAAATTAATGTGTTTGTAGATAAAAATAGTAGAGAACCCAACCAATCTAGCATGTCGGAATATGGATTAATGGCAAAACTTAAAACTATTAGAGAAAATGAAGCTCAAAAAAGAATTTTAAAACCTTACGATAAACATAATCTTTTGGGACATGTTGAAATGGAAAAACAAAGTATCGATGATATTTTAAATGATGATGAGTTGAATTTATTGAGTGATGAAAATGATTTGGATATTTTTAAATTTAAACATACACCCAAACAAGTGGATAGAGGCGAAACTGATTTTGTTGCCCAAAGAAAAGCTATTAAAGAAAAGGAATTTGAAAAATATGAACAATTGTTTAACCAAGTTCATAAAGAACTTAAAGAGGGAAAACGTAAAATTTTAGAATTTAAAGATGTTGAAAAACATTTATTAGAAGGCAGATTTTATGTACTAGATGGTTTGATTTTATATTTAGAGGAAGTAAATTGGAAGAGAGAAAAAGATGGTTTAAAAGTTAGTACGCTTAGACGAAAGGATGGACGAACCAGAATTGTTTTTGAAAATGCTACTTTAAGCAATATGCTTTATCGTTCGTTGGCAAAATCGTTATACAACAATGGTAAAATGATTACTGATAGGATAGAAAAAAGTGAGGAAAGTTTATTTGTTAATGCAGGTTTAGTAAAAGAGGAGGATATTCCAAATGGCTGGATTTATGTACTTAAAACAAAATCAACAAAAAAGGAATTAGCTAATATTAAAGATTTATACAAAATTGGATTTACTTCTACTTATGTTGATGAACGAATTAAAAATGCTAGAAATGAAGCTACTTATTTGTTTGCTGATGTACAAAAAGTAGAATCTTATAAAATATATAACAGAAATGCAGATAAATTAGAAAATCTTTTACATCGTTTTTTTGCAAACGCTTGTTTAAATATTGATTTATTTGATGAAAAAGGACAAAGATTAAATCCGAGAGAATGGTTTATTGTTCCTTTAGAAGTTATTAAAGAAGCTATTGAATTAATCATTAATGAAAATATTATAAATTACGAATATGATCCAATGACTAAAAAAATTAAATTGAAGTAGATTTTTTTAAAATTTTGAAACTTTCGCCACTGGTTTTTTGAAAACAAGGCTTTTTAATATTACTCATTATTTGTTGTTTTTCAATCAAATATTCCATATCGGAATAAGGAATAATGACATTTAAACTTAAAAATTATTTAATTTCAATAAATCTATCTTTTTCAACTATTCATTCTTACAATCTGTACTTTTCGATTGATGGTTTGTTTAATAGTGTGGAATCAATTAAATTAAACTTTATTTCAATCTTAACTTGATACATATTTGTGTACTTTTGTTTTTCATTAAAAAATACACGATGCCGTTTAGTAAGTTAGGATTAAACTCTTTGTTAACTCAAAAATTAGTTGATTTACAATATCAAAAACCTTTTCCCATTCAGCAACAAGCCATTCCAGCCATTTTAAAAGGATTGGATGTGGTGGGTATTGCACAAACAGGATCGGGTAAAACGGCTAGTTATGTTTTGCCTATTTTAAATAATTTTAAACTCAACTCAGAGGAAAAAAATAGGGCTATTACTACCTTAATTTTAGTGCCCACAAGGGAGTTGGCTGCACAAGTGGAGGAAGTTTTTAAAGTATTTAACTCGGCGCTACAAAATCCTTTAAAAATCATGTCGGTTTTTGGCGGAGTTTCCATCAATCCGCAAATGAAGGCTTTGTATGGTATTCATATTTTAATTGCAACACCAGGGCGTTTGTTGGAATTGATAGAACATAAAGCTTTGCAATTGAACAAAGTAAGTACTTTGGTGATTGATGAGGCTGATAAAATGCTAAACTTAGGTTTTAAGGACGAAATGGATGCTATTATCCGTTTGATGCCTGCAAAGCGACAAAATTTATTGTTTTCGGCAACCTTATCCGATAAGGTTAAAGAAATTAATCAGCTGATTTTACACAATCCTATAATTTTAAAAATTAGCGAAAAGGACGAAAATTTAGATTTAATTCAGCAAATTGCCTATTACGTTCCCGAGGAAAAAAAAGGACCATTATTGAGACATATACTACAGCACGAAAATTACACCCAAGTACTTATTTTTACATCTTCCAAGTTTAAGGCGGATAATGTTGCTAAAAAGCTACAAAAAAACGGATTTACAGCAACTTCCATCCACAGCAAAAAAAGTATGGGCGCACGTACTAAAACTTTAGAAGATTTTAAAACAGGGAAATTACCCATTTTGGTTTCTACAGATTTATTGGCACGAGGAATTGATATTGCCTTTTTACCTTGTGTAATTAATTACGAATTACCTCGCTCTCCTCAAGATTTCGTGCATCGTATCGGAAGAACAGGCAGGGCCGAAAATCCCGGAGTTGCCATCACTCTTTTCTCGGATGAAGAAGAACAACATTTTAATGTAATCCAAAAAAAGATGAAAAAAAGGTTAGAAGTAATCCCTTACACAAGCATAGATTTGTAACATTGAAAAAACATAATTTTTACACTTTGTTTTGGTGGATGTATCCAATTATTGATTATTTTTTGGATATCCATAAAAAGCATTTGTACCTACAAATACAAAAATTACCTCCGGGTAAGTTATTGGAGGTGGGGGTGGGAACGGGGAAGCATTTACATAAATTACAAAAACACAAGGTTACAGCTATTGATATAAACGATGCAATGATTAAGTTGGCGCAAAAGCAAAATTTACCTCATATAGAATTTATAATAATGGATGGCGCCAAAACTACTTTTGCTGATGAAAGTTTTGATTATGTACTATTATTGCACATTTTAGCTGTTGTAAAAAATCCCAACGAACTGATACTTGAAGCCCAAAGAGTTTTAAAACCCGATGGCAAGATGCTGATTTTAAATCATTTTACGCCCAAAAATCCATTGGCAATTGCGGATTATTTATTTCAACCATTCGCAAAATGGTTTAATTTCCAATCCTATTTTATTCTTCAAAAAATAGATACAATTCCACAACACTGCATTCAATATCAACAAAAAATTGGATGGTTTAAATACTATCAAATACTAGTTGTAGGCAAAAAATAAAAGGAGATACAAAATCTAAACTTAACATATTACTGTTGGTAACATTATTTATTATCAAAACATTAGGTGGATTTAGTTTTTATTTTTGAAATGCAAAATATAAAAATTCCTATCTGATGCATGTAATGAATAAAGTTTTAGTTGTTGTTGTGGCTTGTGGATTTATAGCTTGTGTTCCAAAACGTAAGTTTGATGATTTGAACACCAAATATCAAATGGAAAAAGAACAACGTGCCGAAACAAATAAAAAATTAGGTGAGGTTGAGGCTAATTTAAATGAATTATTAAAAAAGCGCACAGAAGAAGAAAAAAGAATGTCGGCTTTGGTTAGAGATACAAGTGTACAAGGTATGTCGTTACGCCAGCTTACTAAAAATTATGATCAGTTGGATAAAACCTATCGAGAATTATTAGATATTCAAGAAAAAGTTAAAAAAGGAAGTCAGGCTGAAGCGCAAAGATTATTGTTAGAAGTTGAGCAATCTCGATTAGATTTACAAAATAAAGAAGAGGAGTTAAACAAAATCCAATTAAGTTTAAAAGATAAAGAAAATCGTTTGGCTAATTTAAAAAAGGAATTAGAAGCACGCGAACAAAAAGTAAAGGAATTACAAAGTATAGTAAACAAACAAGATTCTGCATCTAAAGCTTTACGCAATAAATTACACGCAGCATTGTTGGGTTTCCAAGATAAAGGTTTAAGCGTAACTATGCGAAACGGAAAAGTTTATGTTTCGTTAGAAAACGAATTGATGTTCCAAAGTGGTAGCTGGGAAGTTGGGACGCAAGGCCGACAAGCTTTAAAGCAATTGGCGGATGTTTTAAAGGATAACCCAGATATTAATATTATGGTGGAAGGACATACAGATATTGATAAATTTTTAGGTAGAGGAGATATCAAAGACAATTGGGATTTAAGTGTAAAAAGAGCTACTGAAATTGTGAAAATTTTAGAGCTTAATAAAGTAAATCCAAAAGCAATTTCCGCAGCAGGTAGGGGAGAGCATATACCATTGGATCCAGCAGATACTAAAGAAGCCAAAAAGAAAAACAGAAGAACAGAGATTATTTTAACTCCAAAGTTGGATGTTTTAATGGATTTGTTAGAAAAATAATTAAAAATAATCAACCGGTTGGAATTCCAGCCCTGATTTTGCAGAAGAAGAGGTGCTTGCCACCTCTTTTTTATATTTGTACTCATGAGGAATTCGATACGATATATATTTGTATTATGGCTGCTAAATTTTGTTGTTAAAGCACAAAAAGAAGTAAGTTTTGCGCATCAAAACATTAGCTTATTACCTTACAGTTTGCAAAACAATAAAGAGTTAGAAAGTTTAGATTTATCCTATTCTACAATCGAAAAATTACCCGAATGGTTAAGTAAATTTCCAAATTTAAAATCGGTTAATTTAAATCACACCAGATTAAAAAATCCATTAAACGATGCTCAAATTTTATCAGATTGTAAAGAATTAGTTGAGGTACAATGGAATTATGGTCATTTAGCATACTTTCCTATTCCCTTAGCTTATAGTAAAAGATTACAAACCTTGCAATTGGAAGGAAATGCGATTTCATTTTTACCAAAAAACATACAATGGTTACCACTTAAAAACTTAAATATTGCAAACAATTTAGTGGATACTTTGCCAAACGAAATAATAAAAATGAAGCAATTACATGAAATTAATCTTTCTTTTAATCCTGCATTAAATAATCCATATAACTATAAAATTTTAGCAAAAGTTAAAGCCTTAGAAAACTTAATTTTACAAGGCATAAAACAAGTGCCAAAAGAACTAGGAGAGGTTAAACAATTGAAAAAACTTGATTTTTCTTTTTCTTCTTTTACTAATTTACCAACTGAAGTTAAAAATTTACCTCAAATAGAAAGTGTTAAAATTTATCAAACACAAACTATTGAGGTACATGAATTTATCGAACAAATTAGTACTTGGAAAAAAACAAAAACTTTGATTATTGGTTCGCCTAATTTTAATCGTTTGCCTTTTAATATAAATAAATTACCCAATTTAAAAACCTTAATTATACAAAACAGTTGCTTAAATCAAAGTCCGGCTATAATCCAAAAATTGCCACTTCAAAACATAAAATTTATACAATGTAATTTTATTAATTTAAATGATGTTTTGGGTCCTTTTTTACAAAATAACAACATTAAAAACATTGGTTTACAACAATGTACCATTCAAAATTTTTCGTCCGATTTAGATTTGGGTAATAAGGATAGTGTATTATTTACTGATAATAAAATGTTTGATTTTCCTTTTACCAAAGGAAGAATTCAGTATCTAAATATTAAGGGAAATTATATTACTCAAAAATCCTTACAAAATTTATCAATCCTTAAAATAGAAGGTGCTGTAGAAGGAAATAATTTAAGTTACACTAAAGAATTTGTTAGTGCAAAAAAAATCCAATCCGATTCCTCCCACACTGCATTTAAAGTAACAGTTTATGCTAATATTGGAGGAATTTTTCCGCTACCCAATGGAGCACAATTACATGTACCTAACGATGCATTTTTAGATATTAATCATCAAACACTTAAAGGAGATGTGGTAATGCATTTTACCTATTTACAAAATGCTAAAGATATTTTGCTAAACGATATTCCATTGTGGGACAAAAATTTACATGCTTTACATTTTTTACAAGGGTTTAAATTGGAGTTATACACCAACGGAAAACCTGCGTTTGTGAGTACCAAAAATCCACTTAAAATTGTTTACCAAAGTGGTGTGGAAAATCCTTTGCTTTTACAATACAATTCATATAAAAGCCAGTGGGAAACCAACGATAAAATAATTAAAGAATGCGATTTAAAAAACGAGGTTATTACATCTAATCCGTTTAAGATATTTATGCTAAATCAAAATAAAAATTTTGGGGATGATAATCAGGTTAATTTATATAGAGGAAATGTTCAAATTAAAGTAAAACACAACAAACAAAAGGAAAGCATGAATTTTGATTTGTTAGCAGATGCGGATTATGGATTAAATTTAGCAGGTTTCAACAACAATTTTACCTTAGCTTATCCCGAATTAAAAACCTATCAAAATATTCGATGGAATTATATGGGTAGAAATTTAAATGAGGATTTGATTAAATTACTTAATTTATCTTTATCGCCAGAAACCGATAAAATTGCTAGGAAAAACACATTTTTAGTAAAAACGAACCAGTTGAGTAATGTATTGTTGTATCCCAATCCGGATGAGGACAATTATATTTTTGAGTTTGCATCAGCTACAGATACCGTTAAGATTCCGGTTTTACCCTATATTGCTATAATTAAACCAAAAAAAATACAGCGTTGGCACCGCAAAAGATATGAAGAATATGAGAATAAATTATCCAAACGCCAGCAACAATGGGCACAATTGGATAGTGCTTTTGTGAAAGCTTTGTTGAAAAATCAAAAAAAATTACAGCAAATAGCACAAAATTATACACCTGATAATGCAGAAAATACTAATCTAAAAAAAAGTATAATTACTCATAGCACTTTTATTACTCAAACAGGTTGGAATATTTTAGCCAAACCCTTAACAGAAAATGATTGGGTTAAGATTGAACCTACTTTTTATATCAACAACAAACAAAATTTTAGTAAGGATTGTTTGGTGTATCATCCCGAAAAAAAGTACTTTTACTGGAGTAACACTAAGAAAATTTGGATGCCAAAAGATACCGAAATGCAGGTTTTTGTTAAAGTTGGTAAACAATTTGTTTATTCATCCACTTTACAATCCAATAGTTTAAAAATAAATTTAAATAAAGTAGATTAAATGAGGAGGTATTTACTTTGCTTATTTCTTTTTTTAAGCTCCAAAATTATTTGGAGCCAAAGTGCAAACGACTGGCTTCAATTGTCCAATACCAATCATAAATTACTAAACGAATTGATGTGGGATGCAATTAATGATTTACGCATACAAAAAGGAATTACACCCTTGGAAAAAAATAATCATTTGGTACAATTAAATAAAATTTATCATTCGGAGCTTGAATTTAAAAGGTTTATCGAGCCGCAATCCATCGAGCGTTCTATTAAACGTTCCGTTTATAACAAAGCTTTTAAAATTGGTTTTACAGCAGGGATTATTGATGTGGCATGTTCCGAAAATTACGCAATAAACTTTGATGAAAAAAAAGAGTTTTTTTATGATTTTAACAATAAAGAAACCGAACTAAATTTATTTTACGGACCGATTAAAAAATCCGAAAGAAAAAACGCGCAAATCACTCCAATCCCTCATCATACCTATCAAAGTTTTGTAAATAATGTATTGCAAAATTTAAGCGCACAGCAAAAAAAAGTATTATTAAACCCCGTTTTTAAA
>JBEEPA010000203.1:0-3654 GCA_041191385.1 Bacteroidota bacterium
CTGTTTAAATTGCGCGTCGGTTTCAGCACCTTGATATTTATGTTTAGATCGTTTGTTGATAAACTCCGTGCAATGATTACAATTTCCTTCCTGATCAAAAGTGATTATTGGATCCGTAGTATCCATCACACATCGTTTACAAACTTGATAAGCTCTGCTCATATTTTAAATTTAAGCGTAAAAGTAGATATTTTTAATCGATTTTAGCAAATGTAATTCAATAAAAAAGGAGACCTCATATTAAGACCTCCTTTTTTATACTTCAATACAAATTTTTAATGTTGAGTTTTAGACATTTTACGTAAATCAATCGACTCATCATGTTGAGATAAATCTAAACCAATTTCCTCTGCTTCCTCCGACACTCTTAATCCGATAATTTTATTGGTTAATTTAAATAATAAAACCGAACCAAAAAATGTAAATATTGAAACCAAAACTAAAGCTGTCATGTGATGACCAAAAACACTTAAACCTTTTACCAAATCAAAAGTTCCACCTTCACCTGCATGCAATAAACTAGCTCCTTCTTGGCGTGCAAAAATTGCTGTTAAAATCATACCCATGATACCGCCTATACCGTGACAAGCAAATACATCTAAGGTATCATCCATTTTAGACAATCTGTTCCAGTGTACAAATTTATTGGATACTAAAGCAGTGATAAATCCAAAGAAAATACTTTCGGGAACACTTACAAAACCTGCAGCTGGCGTAATAGCTACCAAACCTACAACAGCTCCAATACAAGCTCCTAAAGCAGATATTTTACTTCCATGTAATCTATCAAAAAATATCCACGTTAACATTGCCGCCGCACTAGCTGAGTTTGTAGTAACAAAGGCCATTGCCGCATCGCCAGTTGCCCCTAATGCTGAACCCGCATTAAATCCAAACCAACCAAACCATAACATACCTGTTCCTAACAATACAAAAGGAATATTTGTAGGTACATGCGCACTATTTTTACGTTTCCCTAAAACCATTGCTCCTGCTAATGCTGCAAAACCAGCACTCATGTGCACTACTGTACCTCCTGCAAAATCTTTTACACCAAAATAAGCACCCAAAATTCCTTTAGGATGCCATACCCAGTGACAAAGTGGTGTGTAAATAAAAATTACAAACAATACAATAAATAATAAATATGCAATAAATCTTACTCTTTCGGCAAAAGAGCCTGTAATAATTGCTGGTGCTATAATAGCAAACTTCATTTGGAATAAAGCAAATAAAATAAATGGAACAGTAGATGCCATTTCTTTATGAGGAAATTGTCCTACATGATCTAAAAATGGAAAACTAAAGGGATTTCCTACCAATCCATAATACTCGCCATCAATCGTAATCCCAATTGGATCGCCAAAAGCCATACTAAACCCAACTAAAATCCAAATTAAACTTACCACTCCTAAACAAATAAAACTTTGTAACATGGTGGATATCACATTTTTTTGTCCTACCATACCCCCATAAAAAAAGGACAAACCTGGTGTCATTAATAAAACTAAACACGATGCCGTTAGCAACCAAGCTACATCTGCCCCCACGATTTCTTCCATGGGTAAAAAATTACTTAAATCTGTAGTGGTATCTGGCCAAAATAAGGCTGTAATGGATACTAGAGCGACTAAAGTGAAAGATACAATCCATCTTTTTTCGATATTCATAGTGTAAAATTTAATTATTCTGAGTTTACCCCCTAAAATTTCAGGGGCAAAAGTATAAAAAAGAAATAATTTTTACAAAATATATCAAAAAAATAGGGGGTGGTTTTGAAAAAAAAGGTATTTTTTAAACAAACCACCCCATTAAAAACAGGACGCAATACTATTTATAACTTTTAGTATATCCAAAAGTATCTTTTTTGTGATTGTTAGATTTTGGTTCGGGATTGTTATTCTTAAATACATAAAATATGAGAAGATGATCGTGTGCTAAAAAAATCAGAAAGCCAAGAACCGCATAAACATGGCTGAATTCACAAAAAACTCCCCTTAAGAAACCTAAAAAACCCCACCATTAAAGAGGCGGGGTTTTTATTACAAACATTAGCACAAAAAACTAAGGAGCATATGCAAAAGTTCTATTTTTGATCAACACCCCATTAGACTCAATTTGTTTTAGGGTTTGCTGATAAAAATTCATTCAAAGAATCACCACCAAAAGAAAGCTTAGGTCGAACAATATAACTCCCACCAACAAATTCTTCCACAAAATCAGGATTATTATAACGACCTGAAAACGGATCTAGTATAAAAAATCTAAAAAATCTACAATCCTGAAAGTTTTCAAGAGGAACAGTTATCATAATTTTACAACTTGGAATAAACCAATCATCAACAATTGCATTTGTTTCATAACTAAACAGACAGGCACGAAAAACTCTCCAATTTCCACAAAGCCAATAATCCCCGTCATACGCAACAAATAATGCCTCAAACATACATTTCCAATCATCTTTACTCCCAATAGTTTTCCGATTTTTGAATAGCGTTTCATAAAAGGACTCAAAACTTTTACTAAAAAGCGCCTCTAAGGTTTGCTCTGGCTGCGCTTCTAAAAGCAAAGGCAACACATTACACAACAAGTTTTTATTTGCATTATCTAATGAAATATCACGAATCAACAACTCCCTTGCATCTACCTTTTTTAATGGCAATTTCCAAGTTGTACAATTAGCAACACCTTCCATTTTTTCAATATAAACCTGTTGGTAATCACATTTAATAAACTTCAAAGCATCAATATAACAAATCTCCTCATTTATTTCACTATACCACTTTTGATACTTTAAGATTTCTGACTCCGAAGAATTGTAATGCTTGAATAATGTAATTGCAGACAAAGGTATTGGCGAAGGCGTACAAACATATTTACCAAAGTTATTTCGTTCTCTTAAGTTTGTGTCGTTATACCAACTTACACCAGCTTTTCGCACATCAATGCGCCAAAAATCTAATTCGGCAAAAGCCTCACACCCAAAATCTTCAATGAGCCAATGCCACATACCAAAAATAGAATCATTCTGGTTATTAGCAAACACCAACCCATTTACAGGCAAAATTCCTTCAAGCGCAATAGCAAGACGGTTTCTCTTTCTTGTTAAATGCCAAACATAAGGCTCTGTTTTAACAGGATATGTTAAAAAGATTTCATTTTTATAAATAAATGATTTTTGATTATTTGTTCTCATACAATAAATTTTTAGAAGCAAATACTAACAGATATACTTATGCCTGACTTTATCCCGTGTACTCACATCGCTCTCTTTCCTAAAAAAGGTCATCGCGTAGTAGTCCCATGACTCGGTTAACTGCTCCCCCGCTATTTGCGGGGCACTGGTTGCTTTAGTACGTAATAAATACGCACGGATGTATGTTGACATCCCTTACCGGGGCAACTCCCGTAGTGTCAAAACAACAGCATTCTGCCAACAGTTGCCTGTTAAACAAATTACATAGAGAAAAAAAAAAAAAAAAAAATGTAGGAAGAAAACCTACTTGGATTATTTGTTTCGTATAATCTTACATATTTCCAGCAATATTTAACAAAAACACTCCATAAATAGATTTAAATTAAATAAGAAAATATTTGTAAAATGTAGTTAAATATACAACATTATTTTTAATTTGTCAAGTTTATCAAAAAAAA
>JBEEPA010000204.1:0-2699 GCA_041191385.1 Bacteroidota bacterium
TCGTTTTTTTCATGAACTTTTTCCTCAATCGAATTAAAATTTTCGTTGTGGGCACTGCCAATATTTACAAAAATCCCCATATCAGGGCGAATAATTTTACCCAAAATTTGCATTTCGTTGGGTTGCGAAATTCCTGCCTCAAAAATGGCTAAATTGTGGTGCTTATCCATTTGCAAAACACTTAAAGGCACGCCAATTTGGGAATTGTAGCTTTTTGGCGAACGTACTATGTTAAAATCATCTTTTAACAAATGGTACAACCATTCCTTTACCACCGTTTTTCCGTTGCTACCCGTAATGCCAATTACTGGATAAGAAAATTGTTTGCGATGAAATTGAGCTATTTCTTGTAATGCGGTTAAAGTATTGTTAACCAATATGATATTTACATCTTTATAACTCAAAAACTCCACGGGTTCACTCACTAAAAAATTGCGCACACCTTTTTGGTAAGCCTCGGGTATAAAAGTATGTCCGTTCCTTTTGGGAGTAACCAAAGCCACAAACACTAAATCTGTTATGTTTAAAGGGGTTATTTTACGACTGTCCACGGTGAAATTACCCACTGTAGCATGTATATTTCCTGTAAAATTAGCCTGTGTTATTTGAACAATTTGCTCAAAAGTGTATTGCATAATTTAAAAACTAGCTGTTAAT
This sequence comes from Bacteroidota bacterium, assembly GCA_041191385.1. GTDB lineage: Bacteria > Bacteroidota > Bacteroidia > Flavobacteriales_C > JBEEPA01. Next base: position 658 of record JBEEPA010000204.1, read on the forward strand.
ATGAATACTCACCGCGCAATGATCCGAGCCCATTAAATCGTTGTGAATGTGCGCCTGCGTAACTTTATCGATTATTTTTTGGCTCACTAAAAAATAATCAATTCTCCAGCCTATGTTTCGGCTACGTGCACCAGCACGGTAACTCCACCAAGTATATTTTTCGGTATCGGGATAAAAATGTCTGAAAGTATCCACAAATCCATTTTGCAAAAACGCCGCAATACCATCAATTTCCTCTTGCATATAACCCGCAGATTTATTGTAGTTTGCCTTGGGATTTTTTAAATCGATTGCTTGATGTGCTACATTTAAATCACCACAAATTACCACAGGTTTTTGGGCATCTAAATTAGCACAAAACGCTAAAAAATCTTTGTCCCATTGGGTACGATATTCCAAACGTTTTAACTCCGAACCCGAGTTGGGCACATACACATTTATCAAATAAAAACTATCAAATTCTAAACCCACAATACGTCCTTCGTTATCGTGTTCCTCTTTACCAATTTTTGTAAAAACATTTAAAGCTTTAGTTTTGCTAAAAATTGCCGTGCCAGAATAGCCTTTTTTATCTGCCTCGTTGCCATAAAAATGATAATCTTTAAAAGCACCATTTGTTGCCTCTAGCGTTTGTTCTGCAGTAGCTTTGGTTTCTTGTAAACAAAAAACATCAGGGTTTTCGGCTAAAATATCTTGAACAAAGTTTTTTTGCGTAATGGCTCTAATGCCATTTACATTCCAGGAAAGTAATTTCATTTGCAGTTTTTTATCTAAACAACATATTTGTTTTTACAAATTTGGAGTTTCGCCAATTAAATAAGTTTTTTTCTTTGATTAATCGAGACACAATTGGCGGAACCATTTGTTCCCATTCGGTATTTCCTTCTTTGATTTTTTCGAGAACTTTGTGCGAAAAAATATCTAAAATCTCTTCGTTATAATTTTCAAAATCTATAATTTTTTTATCTGCCAATAAATGTTCGTACAACAACTTATATTTATCAGGGATAATCATATTTTTAGTTGTAATAATCTCATTTCCAAATTTATATGGATATAAATACAATCGAACATCCTTGTTAATCAACTGACTAAATGCTTCTAGTAAACCACCTTGTAGGTTGTCGTAATATCTTTCGTTAAAAATATTGATTAAAGAGTTTGCACCTAACAATAATGAAATTTGAGAGCCAGTGTTGTATCGTGTTAAATAATTTACCAGTTTGTAATATTCCTTAAAGTTAGATATTAACACGGTTTGTCCTAAAGCGGTTAAAATTTCTACACGCGATAAAAAATCCTCTACTTCAATTCCTTTTTCCCCACTTAAATCGTTTAGTGTAAGCTCGGTAATCATAACAATTTGGTCCTTATACACCACTTTTCTTTCTTTCTCAAATTGCTTTAAACCGTTTTTAAGCATATCCAAATGCACTTTGGTAATAGGGCGAAAACGGCCACGTAATGCTAAAATATCTTTTTTGTACAAAACCTCTGTTGGATGAATAGTGGAGCCATCGGGTAAAAACATACAAGCATCTGCCATACCGTGTTTTACCAAATGCAAACTTAAAATACGATTATCCACATTTTTAAACGCTGGCCCGATCATATGCACCATATCCACCTGCATACGTCCAGGTATTAAATTGTCCTGCATGTGGTTTAAAATACCTTTAGGATCGTGATTTAAAAAATAACATCCATATAATAAATTTACACCTAGTACCCCTAAAATTTCTTGCTGTAATATATTTTCTCTATCTAATAAACGCAAGTGTACAATTACTTCGTTAGGTTCTCCTCCGGGTTCGGTTTGGAATTTAACACCCAACCAACCGTGTGATTTATTGGAACGATCATAATTGATAGCCTCTACGGTGTTCGCAATAGCAAAATATCTACGATCAGGTTTTTGCAAAGCCAAAGTTTCCATTAAAATACCAAACTCTTTATCTAACATTTGATTTAATCGGGCTTTGCAAACATATCTACCCGGACGTTCGCCGTATAAATAATCCGACATCGACATATCGTAAGCG
>JBEEPA010000205.1:0-4694 GCA_041191385.1 Bacteroidota bacterium
GAAGATAAAGGTTTGGAAAAAGATGTTGTGAAGGCGTTAATGATTGCTGTTTGGGACGATAAAGAAAAATTAGCTAAAAAGGTGGATTTGTGGACGAAGGATATGTATGTAGAAGATATGAAAATGATGTATTTTCAAACTTTTATGACTATGGCAGATGGTTTTGAACGTGCAACGGGTGAGTCTTTACACGCTAAAGAAATCCGACAATTTGCTGAAAATTTTGGTAAAGCTATTGGTGTTTTAAGATAAAATTTTTGAAATTTTTTCGTAACATTTTGTTTAACACCAATTAATTATGGAATACTTTTAAACACCTGTCAGGTTTCCAAAACCTGACAGGTGTTTAAAAGAAGTATTGCAACTTCTCGCCTTGAGGCGAAGGTGGCTGAAAGCCGGAGTGGTGATAATAAAAGTATAAATTAAAATTTAATCAGTATAATACCCTCATTTTAAAACATTTTTATACATGCGTATTTTATTTTTAACCGATAATTTTCCGCCCGAAGTAAATGCTCCAGCTAACAGAACGTATGAGCATTGTAAAGAATGGGTAAAACAGGGTGCAGATATTACTGTTATTACATGTTTCCCGAATTTTCCTAAAGGTAAAGTATATCCTGGATTTAAAAATAAATTGTACCAAAAGGAAACCATGGATGGAATAAAAGTGATTAGAGTTTGGACTTATATCACTGCTAACGAGGGTTTTGTTAAAAGAATTTTAGATTACATTAGTTTTGCCATTGCTGCTTTTTTTGCAGGTTTATTTGTAAAAACAGATTTGATTATAGCAACTTCTCCACAATTTTTTACCGCTATTTCGGGTTGGTTTTTGCATATTTTTAAACGCAAAAAATGGGTAATGGAAGTTAGAGATTTATGGCCCGAATCTATTGTTGCAGTTGGCGCTATGAAAAAAAATGCTTTTATTAGATTTTTCGAAAAAGTAGAAAAACATTTGTATAAATCTGCTGATAGAATTGTGGTGGTAACTGATGCTTTTAAAGTAAAAATTATCGAAAGAGGGATTAACGGAGATAAAATTTTTGTGCATAAAAATGGTGCAAATCTCGAAATGTATCAACCGGATAGTAAACCGCAAGATTTGGTTCAAAAATATCAATTGCAAAATAAATTTGTGTTGGCATATATTGGAACGCACGGTTTAGCACATGGTTTGGATTTTATTTTACAATCGGCTCAAAAATTGCAAAACTCTCATCCTCAAATATTTTTCTTATTTATGGGCGATGGTGCTAACAAGCAAAATTTAATCGATTTATCTAAAAAATTGCAATTAATCAATGTGTTATTTTTGGATTCGGTAGATAAAAAACAAGTGCTGAATTACTTAAATTTAATGGATGTTGCTTTGGTTAATTTAAAAAAATCGGATACCTTTTTAACTGTTATTCCGTCTAAAATTTTTGAAGCGGCAGCGGTTAAAAAACCCATTTTATTAGGTTTAATGGGTGAAACAATGCAAATTATCAATCATTACGAAGCTGGTTTGTGTTTTGAACCCGAAAACGAAACCGATTTTATCGAAAAAACAATCACTTTAGCAACAAACCCCGAAATTTATCAAAAATCCGTTAAAGGTTGCGAAAAATTAGCTCAGGATTTCGATAGAAATAAAATTGCTACTCAAATGCTAAAAACGTTACATTTTTAAATTATACACTTGAACTTGTTAGATTTTCCTTAATTATAATGAATAAATTATTTTTTCCTTTATTTTTTAGTTGCTTTTATAGTTTAGGACAAAAAATTTGTAAAAATGAAAAAATAACTCAAAATCAAACCATATCTATTTGTAACGATAATCCTTGGGAATTGGTGTTTCAGGATGAATTTAATGGAGATAATTTAAATTTAAATGTTTGGCAAACTCGTCCTTGGGCAGAAGGTGCATTGTATGGAAATAACGGAAGTGAACAAGAATATAATTCTTTAGATAATGTAGTTGTAAACGAGGGTTTATTAAAGATTATAACCACCAAAAAAACCTTAGTTTCTAAAGCAATTTCTTGGAAACCCGATGATGAGATTTTATGGGATAGTTTACCTAATTTAAGAACATACAATTATACTTCGGCGAATATCTGGACTAAAACTGCGTACTTATATGGTAAATTTGAAGCGAGAGTAAAAATACCTAAAGGCAAGGGTTTATGGCCAGCATTTTGGCTGTATGGTGGGTCCGTTTGGAACGAAATTGATGTGTTCGAATTTTGGAATGAATATAATTTTTTGGTAAGATTTAGTCCAAATAAACTATCCAATATATTACACACTAATGTTTGGTTGGATTATGATAAAGACGGTAAAGGTAATCCTTGTAGTAAAAAATATAAATTTTCTGATTTTTCCAAGGATTTTCATGTATTTACTTTAATTTGGGAAAAAAATAAAATCGAATGGTATGTGGATGGTAATTTAATACGATCTGTTTACAAATATTATACTTCTAAGGGTAAAATTACCGATTGTACTTTGTATAGTGGACTAGAATATATTGTAAATAAAATTTACCCCAATCAACCTATGTCTATAATATTTAATACTGCAGTTCAAACAGGCAAAAATGCTCCTGATAATTCAACCCAATTTCCTTGTATTATGGAAGTTGATTGGATTAGATATTATCAAAAAATGGAAATATAAGTTGTTAATGCATAATTATATGCCAAACTCCACGTACATCGCCAAATTGGTATCCAGTGGCTAAATCTTTAGGATATTCTTTTTGGATTTTTTGAAAAACTTCTTTACTTATTTCGGATTGTCCGTGGCAACTTAAACAAGCTTGTTGTACCACAATAGGTTTAAAATAATGTGTAGTATTGTTTATTTGTATCAGTTGAGGTAATAAATCGCCTCCTTCTGCTTTAATTTTTTGGTATTTATTTAAAATCACAAATTCTAAACTATCTGGCGCATTATTGGGATTTCGATATTTAAGTGACGTTCGTTTAATATGAACATTGTTGGGTTTTTGATTTTGAACAATATCACCAATGTAATTTTTACAGTAATTAATTGCTTCTACATGCCCGTATTTTTCAATTGCACCCATTAATTCGTGCTTAACAGTATCCATGGCAATTAAACTCAAACTATCACCATAACTTACATAAAACTCAAGTTTTGGATTATTATTTTGTTCACTTTCGCACGAAAATAATAAGGTTAAAAATAAGATTGCAATACTTAAACGTTGTATCATTTATTTTTCGTGTTTGTTAGCTAATTGTCCGCAAGCTGCATCAATATCTCTTCCTCTACTTCGGCGTATGCTAACGGTTACATTTTTACTTTCTAAATAATCTTTAAACATGTTTACTACATCATCCGGACAACGTTCGAAACCTGTATCTTCTATAGAATTGTACTCAATTATATTAATTTTACAAGGGAAGTTTTTACTAAAAATTGCCAAGTTACGTGCATCCTCTAAACTATCATTAAAATCTTTAAAAATAATGTACTCTAGGGTTACATGTGTTCCTGTTTTTTCGTGAAAATATTTTATCGCTTCAACCAACGAGCTTAATGAATTTTGCTCATTAATTGGCATAATCTGACTTCTTTTTTCGTCGGTTGGTGCATGTAAGGATAAAGCTAAATTAAATTTTACCTCATCATCTCCCAATTGTTTAATCATTTTAGCAATTCCCGCTGTAGAAACTGTAATGCGGCGCGGCGACATCCCCAAACCATCTGGCGCAGTAATACGTTCGATAGATTTTAAAGTATTGCTATAATTTAACAACGGCTCGCCCATTCCCATATATACAATATTGGTTAAGGGTTTTTTATACAAAGTATCCGCCTGATTTTTTATGTACGCAACTTGATCAAAAATTTCATCAAATTGTATATTGCGTTCTCTTTTTAACTTACCTGTAGCACAAAATTTACAAGTTAAACTACAACCTACTTGTGTGGATATACAAGCTGTCATACGTTTTGCAGTAGGAATTAAAACGCCCTCTACCGTAAAACCATCGTGTAAATTAAATGCAGTTTTTACTGTTCTATCAGTACTAACTTGTTGTGTTTTAACTTTAATAGGCAATAAATCAAAATTTTGAGCCAAACTTTCTCTAAAAGCTTTAGGTAAAGTATCCATTTGCTCAAAACTTAAAGCATTACGTTTCCACAACCATTCCCATAATTGCTTAGCCCTAAATGCTTTTTCGCCCAATTGAATGGTTTGATCCTTAATTTCCTCTAAACTTAATAATCGGATGTTCTGTTTTTTATTCATGCATCAAAGATACAACTTGTGGTAGTATAAATCCTAATAATATATAAAATTAGCTGATAAATCAATTTACCTGAATTATATAAATGGTGTGCTTAGAACAGTTGAAAACACACAGATTCAACTAAACTTTACTAAATAATTGATTGTAGATGAATGTTTTTATACATTTGTTGGGTAAACTATATTTTATGGATTACTTTAAATAATAGTTTTAAACTAAAATTATTATGAAATGAGCCATGACCCGTTTGGACACAAACACAAATGAGTATAAGGCGTAACATGTTAATGAACATAAATAAAAATTAAAACGCTATGTGAATAATACCATATGGCAATTTAAAAAAAATTATACACATATGAAATACCCATGATTTGCAAAACACAAACATTAATGAATATAATTTATTGAAAATCA
>JBEEPA010000206.1:0-5897 GCA_041191385.1 Bacteroidota bacterium
CAAGGTGTTTGCCCAACAGGTTGGCATGTACCAAGTGATTGCGAGTGGATGTATTTAGAAAATTCACTAGGGATGACTACTGCTGACCAGCAACTTACAGGAGTGTATCGAACATCTGGAGATGTAGATTACGATTTATCTTCAGCTGTTTCTGGTGGTACAAACAATTCAGGTTTCTCGGGGCTTTTAGCAGGCGACCGCAGTTCCGTTGGGCCGTTCTACGATCGCACGTCTGGCGGCTACTGGTGGTCGTCTTCTGCTACGGGTGCTACCACTGCTAGTCTCCGTTTCCTGTACTCAGGCAGCCGTGGCGTGTGCCGTGTCAGCGTCAGTAAGGCGTACGGCTTTTCTGTTCGTTGCCTCAAGGATTGATTAACCGCTTTTCCACTTCTTCTTTTCGCCCTTGTTGGTCTTATGACCAACAAGTTTTTAATCAAAGAAATACAACTTACGCCTTGTCGCTCAGCTCAGCTGAGTGGCACTTATAAAAAAGGCATCTTGCCGTATTTATTTGCTGTGCTAGTTTTAATCCATTTATAAAAAAGCTAGATTAAGAATATATAACAATGAAATATAGCTTACATATAATCACCGCCCTTTTGTTTTGTACTACAAATTTGTTAGCACAAAGCATTATGGGTAATTGTAAGTCAATGGCTAACCAAGAAATAACGCTTCAAGGTTTTAATGGCTTACAAAACTATGCTATTGCAACAACTAAAATTGACGAAAAAGGCAATTTTAAATTGAACTTTACTCCAGCTGATTATGGTATGGGTTACCTTGTGTCATCAGATAAAAAAATATTTTTGCTGGTACTCAGTAAAAATCGGTGACGTTCTTGAGTTTACAACTTCTCTATAAGTGTTTATTTAACTGGGTTTTAATAACTATTTAAGAGTTTAAAAAAGTGAAGTTTTTTTTAAGTGTAAAAGGGGGTAAATGAAAACCCTCACCGCCCTTTGGGTATTTCTCCCATTTTTTTGGGATAGGAGTTACGTACACTCTTTAAAATATAGCTTCGCTTTTTAATCGGGGACAAAATATAATTTGCAAACACGATTTTCTTGTGTATTTTACTCCGTTTTAGATGTTTTCCTTTACCACAACTAATAATTAAATAAATAAGTAATAGGTGTGGACAACTGCCTAGAGAAGCTTTATTAAAGGATGAAAATCAAAATGAAAAAATACTTATATCAAAATGTTCGTTATTTAAAACATAATATATATATTTGTGTATAATAACGAACAAATGAGTAGTAAGAAACAAATTTTATCTCCAAAATATAATTCCATATTAGAAACACTGGGAGAAAACATAAAATTGGCACGTAAACGCAGGAGCTTAACCACTATACAGGTAGCGGAAAGAGCTGATATTGCACGATCTACTTTATATGCAATAGAAAAAGGAAGTCCTAAAGTTGCATTAGGAGCCTATTTTAATGTGCTGAAAACTCTTGGCTTACACCATGATTTTTTAAAACTTGCCTCCGATGACGAATTGGGGCGTAAACTCCAAGATATTAAACTCCTTTAAATTGTGATAACAATGACAACTGATAAAACCGACATATTTGTGTATGCACATTGGCTAGGCATGCTTGAGCCTAAGCTAATAGGTATTTTATCTGCACATCAAGGCAAAGGGAGAAAATCGTTTAGTTTTACCTATCATCAAGATTGGTTAAAATCAAATCAGTCGTTTTTGTTAGATCCAGATATTCAGTATTTTTCGGGACCTCAATTTCCTGTTTTAAAAGAAAATTTCGGTATTTTTTTGGATAGTATGCCCGATACTTGGGGGCGAACTCTACTAAAAAGAAAGGCTAATTTATTGGCTAAAAAGCTAGGAAAGTCGCCATCAAATTTATACGAAATAGATTTTTTGTTAGGTGTATTTGATGAAAGTAGAATGGGAGCGTTAAGATTTAAATTAGACCCAAAAGGTGAATTTTTAGATTATTCGAAAAATGGTGCTACACCGCCATGGGCTTCTATAGCTGAGTTACAAAATGCTGTTGATAATATAGAGCGTGATGTAGATAATGATGAATTGCAAAATTGGTTAGCGCAATTAATTGCCCCAGGTTCCTCGTTGGGTGGAGCAAGACCTAAAGCCAATATATTAGATGAGCATAAACACTTATGGATAGCAAAATTCCCCTCCAAAAATGACACAATTGATAAAGCCGCTTGGGAATTTTTAAGCTATCAGTTGGCATTAAAGGCAGGTATAAATATGTCTGAATCAAAAATGAGTAAAGTGTTAGGAAAATACAATATATTTTTTACCAAACGCTTCGACAGAATAAAAAGTGAACGCATACATTTTGCTTCGGCTATGACACTAACTGGAAATAATGAGGAAATTTTACGAAATACAACAGCAAGTTATCTTGACATTGCAGAAGTGATTCAAAAATATGGTGCAAATGTAAATGCTGATTTAGCTCAATTATGGAAAAGGATTGTATTTAATATTGTAATATCTAATACGGATGATCATTTACGTAATCATGGATTTATACTTAGTAATAAAGGATGGTTGTTATCTCCAGCATACGATATTAACCCCTCTGTAGATAAAAGTGGCTTATCTTTAAATATTGATTTGGATAACAATGATTTAGATATTGAACTTGCTAAAAGTGTGGGAGCATATTTTAGATTAAATGTAAATCAAATGAATAAAATTATAGAAGAAGTTTTGCTAGCTGTTAAACAATGGCGAAACATAGCCAATGAAATTGGTATTGGAAGAATGGAACAAGAACTAATGTGTACTGCATTTAAATGCTAATAAAATATCAGTACATACAGACCCAATCCCTGATAGTTTTTATTCTTTATTTCTAAATTTAGATTAATTTTTAGGATACAAAAACTCTATATATCATATCCTTTAAGTAAAACCTAAACCTATTACGTTCACCCTTGAACGCTAGTTCCTGTTGTTAACCCTTATCATTTTGTTTTCTAAAACTCATGCACATTCCAAACGGAATTTTAAGTATTTTCAAAAGTCGTTTATATTGAAAAAAATTAGTAGGTATTAAAGCATTAACATTATGGGTGGACGAACTTGAGACGATAATGAATATAGTTAAGGTTTTATTTCTCAATTTTATTAGCATAACTCTTAATTTTAAGCAACTTTTAAAATATTCATGCGTTTTAAAATGTGTTAATTTATTTTATGCGGATATTTTACTTTTGTGTGCAATTTTATTACTGAGTTCCTGCGGCGAAAAGGAAATTTGGATTAAGGATAATGTACCTCCTCCAGATTTAACAGTGGAGGATATTGTGATTGAAAATTATATACAAAAATGTTATATTTCATTGTTGGGAAGAAAAGCTATTCCTGATGAATTAAATGAAGCATTCGAATTATTGCGTGAAAATCCAAGAGACGACCAGGTAAGGAAAAAATTCGTAGAAGATTTAGTATTACATCCATTGTATTTTAAAAATGAAATTAATACGATTAGAGGAGATTATTTAAATGGTGTGGATAGTACCGAAATTGCCAATCAGATTGCCATTTTTGAATTCATTATCACCACCACCAACAACGAATTTGAAATTGAATTGTTTGAAAATGAGATTATTCGGTTACAAAATTTACAAAACGCAGCCAAAAGCTGGGAAGATGGTGAAATTACCACTACAGAATTACATATAATAACCGTAAATAATTCGTTTTATGATGATATCAATATGGGAAGCGAAAATTATGTAGTTTCCTTGTTTCAAAATTTTGCTTTTAGATACCCCACTGTTGCCGAGTTAAATGCGGGGAAAAGTTTGTTTGATGGTGCTCCATCTGTATTTTTATTGCAAAGTGGCAAAAACAAAAACGATTTACAAAACATATTTTTTGGTAGTACACAATACTATGAAGGTGTAGTAGCAACCTTATTTCAACGTTATTTTTATCGCAATCCAACCAGTTTTGAAGTGGAGTTGTATAGCAAACCATTAATTGAAGAAAAAAATTACACCTCCTTACAAGTTAAATTGTTGGCAAGTAAGGAATACATGGGAATAAAATAATTTATGATGCGATTTGTACTATTTATTTTTTCGGTTTTTATCCTGCTTTCTTGTGCCAAAGAAAGTAAGGTTGTATATCAAATTCAGGATGTTTATTTAACCCAAAGTGGGGCGGATAAACCTAATGTTAAAAACAGCAAAGCCTATATTTCTATTGCGTATCAGGATATTTTCGAAAACACCATTCCAACAGCTCAATTGGATGATTTAAGTAAAATGTATATTTCGTTTGGTGATGTTAAAGTTGTGGAGGATTTAATTATTCGGAATTTTTTAAATAAGAGTAATGCTAAAATTCCAAGCAACGAACAAATGCGTGCTGATATTCCGGCTTTTGTAAACAACAGTTACAAACGTTTTTTTAATCGTTTACCCAACGAGCAGGAGTTGTGGTATTTTACCAACTCTATCGAAAAAAACACCGAAATCACGCCCGAAACCATATTTTTAGCTTTATTAACCTCCAACGAATACCGCAATTTTTAAGCTATGGAAAGAAGAGATTTTTTAAAAAAAATTGGTTTAGCTGGTGGTGCTGCGTTGGCTATGCCTTATATTTTACCTAGCGGTAGATTGTTTGCAAGTACTGGTGCACGTAAAGTTAATCATGTGGTGTTTTGTTTGTTTGCGGGTGGAGTGCGCAACATGGAATCGGTGCATCAAAATCAAAGTAACTTAATGCAAAATTTGTTTAAGGATATTTCTGGTGGTTTTAGTGCACAAAACGGAATCAACGAAATTTTACCGCCTTCGCCTATCAATTATCGTTTGCAGGAAATGGGTACTTTAATTAAGGAAATGCGTTTTAAAAATGGACCAACGGGACATTTTAACGGACATGTAACTGCTTTAACCGGAAGGTACAACGATACTACTTTAAATTTAAGAGCTAATCCTACTTATCCTACCATTTTTGAGTATTACCGCAAACATCAGCAAGATGCTAAAACTACTGATGCTTGGTGGATATCGGATTCCTTAGGGCCTTATCCATTGTTAAATTACAGTTCCTATCCTGGTTATGGCGCTATGTATGGCGCTAATTATATTCAGGCTTCTACCATGATAAATATTAATGGCTACAATGCTATTGGTAATCCTAAAAATTTAAACGAAACAAACGAAAAATTTGCAGCTGATTTTAAACAATTTTGCGATGGTAATTTTTCGAGTTCAACTCCCTCAAATATTCAAAATTTAGGTAATACTCCTGAGGAAAGAGCCGAATTAAAGCAATTTATCGATGAGTTATTTCAAGATGCAATTCAAGGGCAAGATTTAAACAATTGGGGATTTGGTACTAATGTAAACAACGATTTACGCAATATTTATTACGCCGAAAAGGTGCTTACTAAATTTAAACCAGAGTTGTTGGTTTTAAATATGCAAAACGTGGATATTTGCCACAGCGATTTTACCCAATATTGTAATTTGTTGCGCCGTGCAGATTGGGGTGTTGCGCATTTGTGGAATACCATACAAAGCACTCCGGGCTTAGCCAATGAAACGGTTTTAATTGTTGCGCCAGAGCACGGACGAAATTTGGAACCCAATACTTTGGTAGATGCTTACGGAAGAAAAGCTTTGGATCATACCAATGACAATACCTCACGCGAGGTTTTTTGTATGATTTGCGGACCAGATAACGTAGTACAACAAAATCAATTAATTGACAAAGAATATGGCGAAACTATAGATATTGTGCCAACTATAGCCGATTTATTAGGATTTAAAAATAACATTCCAAATGGTTTGTTACAAGGAAAAGTTTTAACGGATGCTTTAAAGTAAAAATATGCTATTTAAACGTTTACAATTTTACATCATTACAGTTG
>JBEEPA010000207.1:0-2728 GCA_041191385.1 Bacteroidota bacterium
ATAATGTTTGAATATTTTTAGGTAAAACTGGATTTAATGCACGTAAATTATTCATGTTTATATCCAATAAATCCACGTTCGCCAGCATTCCTGCAGCCATAAAAGCAGCATTTTGACCAACTATTCCTGCACCAATTACAGTTACATTTCCTCTTCTTTCTCCAGGAATTCCGCCTAATAAAACACCCTTACCACCGTTAGATTTATTTAAAAAATAAGCACCTTGTTGCACCGACATTCTTCCGGCAATTTCGGACATAGGAATCAACAATGGTAAAGCTCCTTTATCATCCGTTACCGTTTCATAAGCAATACAAACAGCCTTTTTATCTAACATTGCTTGTAAAAGTTCATTACTAGATGAAAAATGGAAATAAGTAAAAATAATTTGTCCTTCCTTTATATAATCATACTCTGTTTTTTGAGGTTCTTTAATTTTCACAATCAAGTCCGATTGCGCAAAAATATCCCTAGGGTTATCCAATAAAAAAGCACCAGCATCCATGTAATTTTGGTTCGTAAACCCACTACCTAACCCTGCATTTTTTTCCACCAAAACTCGATGTCCGTTTTCTACTAATTTAGTAACATAAAAAGGAGTAGCAGCAACACGATACTCATTGTTTTTAATTTCTTTTGGAATACCAATAACCATAACAAAAAATTTAAATAGTTAACAAACGAAATTTTTAGAAAAAACTTATTTGAATCTATACTTTAGTTTAAAAAAATAGTTATCCTAATTTTTAAAATTATTTACATAAGTATTTTTTGTTGATATGAGCCCGAAATTTTAATAAAACTTTGGTTATTGAGTTAAATAAGTAAGCGAACTTAGTTTTTGAGGTAAAATAATTTCATTGGCTATCTCTAAAATTTGGTTTGCATTTATTTCCTCTATAGATTTAATAATATTTTCGAGTGATTCTACTTTATTAAATATTAGCTTACTTTTACCCAAGCTCGACATTAACCCTCCAATATTTTCGCCATTTAAAGCCAAATAACCAATTAATTGCTGTTTAGCAAAATGCAGTTGTAAAGTCCCCAATTTTTGATTACATAACTTTTGAATTTCCTTAGTGATTAATTTTTCGGCTTTGTGCATTTGGTCTTTTTCGGTTCCATAATACACCAAAAAAATTCCAGAATCACGATAAGGTAAAAAATTAGATTCGATATTATATGTAATTCCGTGTTTTTCACGCACTACCATATTCAATTTCGAATTCATCGCAGGACCGCCTAAAAAATTATTCAACAACATTAAAGTTAAACGTTTATCGTGTTGATAAGGCAATGCAACACCACCTAAAATACTATGACATTGATGATTATTTTTTATAATTTTTAGATTAAAAATAGGTTTTTCCCAACTTAAAATTTTTCTAGCGTAATTGCTTTGCCCTTCATAATCTCCAAAAAAGCGCTCGCATAATTGTAAAAACTTTTTAAAATTTAAACCACCTGCATAACTTAATACCATGTTTTGAGGCACATAATGTTTACGCACAAAATTGATAATTTTTTCTTTTGTAATTTCTCTAACTTGTTTTTCGCTTCCTAAAATATCATTTCCCAAAGGATGACCACCAAACAGTTGTAACTCGAAATCTTCAAAAATCATATCCATCGGACTATCCATATAACTCTGGATTTCATCAATCACCACTTCCTTTTCCTTTTCGATTTCATGCGGAGGAAAAACCGAGTTAAACACAATATCTGCTATTAGTTCCATTGCACGTAAAGTGTGTTCTAACATTACTGATGCGTGTATTACAGTTTCTTCCTTAGTTGTGTATGCATTTAATTCGCCACCAACACTATCTAGGCGATTTAAGATATGGAAGGATTTACGTTTTTGTGTACCCTTAAACAAAACATGTTCTAAAAAATGCGCAACACCTCTTTCATCTTCTTCTTCATCTCTAGAACCTACATTAATAAAAATACCCAAGTGAGATAATTTACTGTAGCCCACTTGTTGGTGAACCACACGCATTCCATTTTTTAATTCGGTTTCGTTTACTAACATAAAACAAAACTACTATTTTTTTTCAATGGATTTTTGTTTGCTATGCAAATTATCAAAAATGGAATAATTTTAGATAATTTTAAAAAAGATTTTAGCGAATTTTAGTTCCTTTAATCACATTTTATTACTTTTACCCAATTGTATTTTGCTTTAAATTGATTTTTAAAAAATCATTTTTAACTTAAAACAAAGGAGTTTTACTGATTTTTGAATAAAAAAAATTACAAACATGAAAAAAATAAGTTTAATCCTATTTTCCATTTTACTGGTTTTTAACAGCTTAGCTCAAAATGAATCCAGCACATTTTACAACCCTTCTAAAAGTATGTCTTTTGATGTTATTAGTAAATGGGAAGCTGCAGGAAATATGAAAGGAATTGAGCTGTTTTTAACTAAAATAGAAAATACTAATACTCCAACTATTTTAACCTGTAGTGTTGAAAAAAATGTTGAATCAAAATATTCTCTTGACACCTATTTTGCCAATAAAATAAACTTACAATTATCTGTATTAAAAGGTGAAGCAATTGCATCAAACGATTTAAAAATAGGTAACTACTATGCAAAATCAATCGAATACACTTATTTAAATAGCGATTTACTAGATATTACTACAAAGGTTGTTATTTTATTTCACAAAGGAAATGCTTACCAATTTACAGCATCTTGTTTAAGCAAAAACTACACAGA
>JBEEPA010000208.1:0-3365 GCA_041191385.1 Bacteroidota bacterium
TAGATAACATCGCCGATTACAAATGCAACAAACTCCACGAATTACTACCCAACAACATCAATCCCGAGATGATAAACAATATCACGAAAAACTACAACATGTAGTTCGTCGGGGGGATACAATTTGGCTATTGCTTATATGTTGGCTCGTGACATTGCTTTAAATGCAAAAGAAATCGAATTAGATAAAGATATTTTGGCAATGATGGTAAATCGTATCATCAAAGATATTAACGAAATTTTAAGCATAAAATCATTGGTTCAAAACAACATAGATAACAACAAAGCAATTTTGAAACAATTGGAAAAATCAATCCTCTTAATGGAATTCAACCAAGAATATTTGAAACGTTTTTTGAATCAAGGAACTTTAACCAAGAAAGACTTGCTAGATTTTTATTCAGGAGAAGATGTAAAAGATAAATATCGTTTAATTGAAAAGGAAATAAATGAAATATAAATTTTCTTTTGATGAATACGTCTTCAACTCAAATTCAAATCTTTCGCTCTCTCTTCAAAGGTCGTGAAGATGTGTTTGCGATTCGTTGGGAGAAGGGAGGGAAATCGGGGTATATGCCGGCTTATTTTTATGATCCTTATCGTTTTAGGGTGCATAAAATGAATGGTGGGAGTTTTCAAAATTATCAGGATAAATCGTATTTAAAATTAACGGAGGAGCAAATACAAAAACATTTGGATGGGGAGCATCATATTGGTGTTTATCCGTTATTAGAAGATAATACTTCGTGGTTTATTGTTGCTGATTTTGATAAAAAAGATTGGCAAATACAGGCTTTAGAATTTATAAAGTTGTGCGAAAAACATAACATTCCTGCTTACTTAGAAAAATCACGGTCGGGCAACGGCGCCCATGTTTGGATATTTTTTAATCAGCCTTACCCTGCTTTAAAAAGCAGAAAAATATTTTTACAACTTTTAGAGGATTGTGGAGCTGTATCTAAACTAGATAAAAGTGGGAGTTTTGACAGGCTTTTCCCTAATCAGGATTATTTGTCGGGGAAAGGATTGGGGAATTTAATTGCACTTCCGTTAAATAAAAAGTGTTGGGAAAAAGGAAATAATTGTTTTGTACATCCCGAAACTTTAGAGCCAATAGCTAATCAGTGGGAGTTTTTAAGTAAGATTGAAAAATTAGATATAAAGAAATTAGATGAGTTGTATGTTAATTTATTTGCTACACAACCCCTTATAAATACTATAAACAATAAGTTAAACATTGAATTAAACAATCAAATTGTAATTTCTAAATCGGCTTTAAATTCCGAATTAATCAAATTTTTAAAAGATGAATTAAACTTTAGTAACTCGGCATATTTTGCACAAAAAAATTTAGGTAAAAGCACCTATAAAACTTCTAGCCATTATAATTTGATTGCTGAAACCAATGATGAAATATATATTCCGAAGGGTTTTATAGGCAAACTTCTTAGATTTTGTAAGGAAAAAAATATCGATTTTGATTTTACAGACAACAGAAAACTGAATGATTCCGTTATTTTTAATTTTGAAAATACTTTATTGGAGTATCAAAAAGCAGCAATTACAAAAATTGAAAAAAAAGATTTCGGAATAATCGTTGCGCCACCAGGTGCAGGCAAAACTGTAATTGCACTAAAAATTGTAGCGGATAAAAAACAAAAAGCTTTAATTGTTGTTCATCGTAAACAATTACTAAATCAGTGGATAGAAAGAATTGAAAACTTTTTAAACATACCTCAACATAAAATTGGTGTGATAGGACAAGGTAAATTTAAACTTGGGGAACAAATTACAGTAGCAATTATACAAAGTTTACCAAAATATATCGAGGAAATTAAAAACGAATTTGGGACAATTATAGTGGATGAATGCCATCATATTTCGGCGGAAAATTACAGAAGTATTATCAACGATTTATCTTGTTATTATTTATACGGCATTACAGCAACACCATTTAGAAAAAATTCGGATGAAAAAATGATTTTTATTTATTTGGGCGATATCTTTGCAGAAATTAATCCACATGAAATAAAAGGATTTAAACACCCCGAAATTATTATCCGAAATACTTTATTTGATATTCCATATAACTCTAAAACAGATGAATTAGAAATTTTATCAAAGATATTAGTTCATGATACCCATAGAAACAAGCTGATATTTGAAGATGTTTCCAAAGAAGTTAAAGAACGAAACAAGGTTTTAATACTTACAGAAAGAGTTGAGCATGTAAATTGTTTGCATTTTTATTTTAAAAAACAATTTGAAGTTATTGCTATTAGCGGAAATGATTCCGATGTAAGTAAAAAAAATAAGTGGAAAATCATCCATGATGGAGCATTTGAGATTTTAATTACCACAGGACAATATTTTGGCGAAGGAATAGATTTAAATTGCATTACTTGTTTGTTTTTAGTTTATCCTTTTTCGTTTAAAGGTAAGTTGATTCAATACATTGGCAGAGTGCAACGCTCCGAATATAATCCTAAAATTTATGACTATAGAGATGAAAAAATAAGCTATTTAAATCAGTTGTTTTTAAAGCGAAATTCGTATTACCGTAAAATCAATAAGCTAAAAAACTATTTTGAGGAATTTGAAGAAAATCGTGAATTAGAAAAAACAAAACTTATTGAAAAACAGATAAGAGTAAATTTAGAAAGCATTGAATTTAACTTTGGCTTTGTAAGTTTTAAAAATGTATTAGAAGAAATAAACCAAGAAGTAGAATTTATTATAGAAAATGATTGTATTTATCCAGAATTAGAGGTTTTGAAATCCTATTTTAAAAAACAAATAAAAAGTGATTTTATTAAAGTGGATATTAGTTTGGAAATAGAGGAAAACAAAATCATTTCTAAAAACGCATCATCCAAAGACATGCTAAATATTACACAAGAATTAATTGATAAATTTAACTCGGATAAAATTAATAAAATTATTACATCCAATGGATTACAGCATAAAACACTTTTTGATTTAGAAGAACTAAACCTAAACGAAAATTTAAATATATTATCCGATAACTTAATTCCTTATTTAGATACCAATAAATATATACATGCACAACAAGTACAGTTTTTAGCATCCTTACATCAAAATGAAATCATTAAAATTCGTTGTATGTTTCAGCCATTTAGCTTTGTGTTTTTAATTAAAGGACAACATCATTATTTTGTTGTATTAGAAACTTTAGATACCGAAGAAGCTACTTACTTATTTCAATTATCTAACAACATATCACAAGATTTAATTTTAACAGATAAACATCTTCATAAAATAAAAAACAAAGGCAGGCAAGAGTTTTTAAAGAATGAACCTGATAATTTTATCAGAATTTTTCATGATTACAAAGAATCACAAAAT
>JBEEPA010000209.1:0-6501 GCA_041191385.1 Bacteroidota bacterium
AACCAAATTCAACATTCGAAGACCCTAATCAATTAATAAATTGGGGAATTCCTAAAATTATAAAAGATTACCTAATTGCTAAAATGAAAACTTAACTCCTGCTAAAAAGTTAATACCATAATTAGGATACTGATTCCATCTTTGGTGGTTTTGACTTAAAATATTGTTCACCAATATAAAAGCACCAAAAGTTTTGGAATAAGCATAATTAACGTTTAAGTTAAAATCCAAAATAGGTTTTAATTCTTTAGTAGCAACATTTTGAAAAGGATCATCTGTTATTGCTTCTGCAGCAGCCAATTGTTTTCCAAAATAATACAAATCTAAACCTATATCTAATTTATTTTGAAATTTATAATTGGCACCTAATTGTGCATATGTTGCAGGTTTATGAAATGCAACATGTTGGAAAGTACTATACGAATTGTATTGAAACAAAGCTCTAGAACGAATTTTTTTCCAATCGTAGTTTACCTCACCAAACAACATACTGTGTGTCATATCGGTTTGAAAAATTGTAAACTTTCTTGCTCCAACAGAACTAAAATCATTTACAAAAAGTATTGCATCTTTAAATTCAGACTGTTGAAAACCAACATTAAAGCTTGCATGTTTATTTATTGCACCTTTTACACCACCTTTTATATTGTATAAATTATTTACATTATACTGCGGTAAAACAGAATTTATAAAAGGATTGGCTTGATAATAAGTTAGATTGTGATGACGCGTAAAACCGCCATCAAATTTTGTGTAAATGATTAAATAATCCTTAACTAAATTAAATGTTCCATCAAAATAACCGTAATTATAAAAACCTCTTTCATCCTCTGTTAAATAATTGATAATAAAACCAGCCGTAATATCAAAATCTTTATTTTTTACATTGTAAGTAGGCACTAATTGAAATAAATTAGATTGCATAGCGCCAATACTATTTTTACTATTTAAATACGAAGATGAAAAATTTACACGCCAAAAACCATCCAATAAACCATTTAAAAATTGCCACTTTGCAAATTTACCAACATTAGCTTTTACAGTTAATAAATGCTCGTTAATTTCATTAGTTGCAGTAAACAAATTGTATTGTGCATTTACAGCATAATCTAATTCATCCAAATTACTTTTATTTTTTTTCAAATCAAAGTTAGTTTGCCAATTGGTGTAATTTAATTTATTGGAATCCGATGAAAAATTAAACAATTCAGGATTATAACCATACCATCTAAAAGTATTGTAATCCACATTTGTTTTTGCCGAAAGTGTAAGTTTTTCACCAATCTTTTTTCCGTAAACACCTAAATTATTTTCAGAAAATCTACTATCCTTCAAATCCTGAACATTCATTCCCGAAGAAAAATGTTTACCATAAACACCTGCATTGTATTTTTTATTTCGAGTTAAGCCGTATGAAAAATCTAAATATGGTAAGGAAACAAAATCATTCGCGCCTAAAAAAACATGACCATTATACAATCTATCCAAAGGCTCCAAAACAGCAATTTTTGGAGGTTTAATAACACTTGGTTCGTATGCTCCAGGTACTTTTTTTTCCTTCACAGTATAAGAAAAGGTTTCGGTAATTTTTACAGTATCTTTAAAAACAGGATCTAAAGGAATTTTTTTACCTTTTTCGTAAGAAATATCCCCTTTACCAGTTACCACAATAATTTCTTTTTTATCATCCAACTGTGCTTTCGAAGAAAAAACAACAATCAAAACAAAAAATAAGGATAATAAAACTCTTAATTTAAAATTTTCAAAACTTTTCATACCACTAAATCAATTATAATTTTATCTATTAATTTGCTCGTTTAATTTTTTAGTTTCTTCATCTTCCACTCCAATTTGCCAATTTTCTTCTTTTACATCAGTTTTTTTCAACTGAGCTTTTTCCAACTCATCAATTGCCAATAACTTATCCTGAGCCAACTTATTTAATTCGGCATTTTTATTATTATCCAAAACCATTTTTAAAATATATTTTGCTTGAAAAAAATCGTTTTGTTTAACCATATTATCGCTAATTAAAATAAAACCTTTGGTTACCCAATAAGGAAAATTTTGATATTTTTTAATATAAACATAAACAGCATCCGTTGATTCTTTGTAACGCTCTTGCAAATAATCTATATAAGCCAAATTATAGTTTGCTTCAGCACCAATTTCTCTTTGTAAATCGGCAATTTTTCCAAATGCCATTTTTGCATTATCAAATTCAAATAAATTTAAGTAAGCCAATCCCATAATAGAATATGCCTTATGTACCATATTGGTTTCTACACCTTTTAAAGCAACAGTTTTTTTAGCATAATCCACTGTATTTTTATAATCAGCTTCAGCATAATAAGCATTCATCAAACCTACAATTGCATCATTTTTATAGTTATCAAAATTAGAAATCTCCTCCAAGGCTTTATATCTAGTTATTGCTTTACTAAAAGATTTTTGCTTACTATAAATTTGAGCTGTATTAAACAAAGCATTTTCGGTATATTCACCTTGAGGTTGAGCAATCAACAACTCATAATTCACAATTGCATTTAAAGTATCTTTTAACTGCAAGTATGAATCTGCTAAAAAGTAATATGCTGAAGTTTTAAATAACGGATTATTAAAATCGTTTAAATATGTTGAAAATGATTTAGCAGCTTGTTTAAAATCATTTTCGAAATAATGTTTTTTAGCCGCATTATAAAAAGTAGAATCTTTTTCGGAAACACTTAAAGATGGTAATCCTGCCTTTTGTCGGAAACTCAAATGTTTTTCAGGATTTCCTACATAATTTTCACAAGTTTCTTTATGTGCTATAATTCCTTCTCTAGCCTCTTTAGATTGCGTATTTAAAAAAACGGCTTTTTCGAAAGCATCCAATGCTTTTTCGTAATCTTTTTGTAAGCGATAAGCAAATCCAGCATTAATTAAAGCTTTTTGATGTAATAGTATATTGTTAGCGTTTTTAGCAATTAATTCATTAAAATAACGTAAAGCAACAGGATAATCTCTAATATGCTTTAAATATGTTTCTCCAATATTTAACCTAGCTTCTCCTGCATATTTCGAATTTGGAAATTTTGTAATTAATTCCTCCAAAGCATCTACTTGTTGAGGATATTCATTTAACAATCTATAAGCTTGTGATTTTTGAAAATATGCATAATCTACATTACCCTGATTCGCTTGAATCACCTGCTGATAATGATCTATAGCCAATTTTAAATCTGCTTCCGAATTTCTTAAAATCAAAAAGCCATCAGCAATTCTAATTCTTGCATCAATTGTTTTAGGATGAATAGTTTTATCCGCTAAAATATAATTTCTAAATGATCGAATTGCTGGCCCATATTCCAATTTTCCCAAATGTGCATAAGCTAAACTATATTCCACATTTTTAAATTCGGGCAACAAAATTGCTGTTCGTGCATTTTTAAAACGGTTGTAGTAACTAATAGCTAAATCAAAATTATCTAATCTAAAATTTGATTCAGCTATCCAAAACAAACACAAAGCTGAAATTTGATCATCCACCGGATATTTAGCCGAATTTTCGAACATTTTAATCGCCATTTTAAAATTTTCTCCATCCGTTTTTCCATAACTAATCTTTTGATTGTTAAACAATTCAACACCACGGTAATAACTAATTTTTTGATAAGCGTATTGTAGTTCTAAATTTTTATTGCTTATACCTTCCAAAGCTGTTAAAGCTTTTTCATAATTTTTTGTATTTAAGTAAACATTTAACAAATACTTTTTTGCCTCGTCCACTCTTAAAGATTGAGGGAATTTTTTAATATAAGTTTCCATCGCAATTATGGATTCATGATATGGGTCAATATCCAATTCGTAACTTAATTTAGCATAATTAAATAATGCATCTTCCATAATTAAAATATCATAATCCATTTTTGATGAAAATCGATATGCATTACGTGCTGATTTTTTATTGCCTTCCTTTAAATAAATATCTCCTAAGTAATACAAAGACATCATTCCTATTAAAGATTCAATATCTGCTGTTTTTTGAAACTGTATTTTTGCCGATGAATAATCGCCTGTTTTCCACAAAGCATATGCAAATTGATAGCGCGATTGATCATCAACAGTTTTTGTGTTATCTACAAAGAATTTTAAATGAATAGCTGCATTTTTAAAATCATTTTTTTCGTAGTATGCCTCTCCTAACATTCGAGAAATTTCATCTGCTTTTCTGGCAGAACCAGACTCTAATAAACCTGGAGCATAAGCAATCAAATCATCGTATTTTTTTTGTAAATAATAAATTTGAACGATATAATATGGCGCAACAGCTTCAAAATCTGGGTGTTTTACTAATTTTTTAAAACTACTTAAAGCTGGATCAAGTTTATTATTTTCGTACTGAATGTGGGCATAATAAAATAAAGCTGGAGCTCCATAAACACTAGCAGTATCTTTTTGTGCCTCAAAAAATAAACCTTCTGCTTTTTCGGCATCGTTTTGTTTTAAATTGGCATAACCATATTTAAAATAATATTCGGATAATTCATAATTTTCTAAATCATTTGGTTCAACCTGACTTAACCATTCTATCGTTTTTTTCCAATTATTTAATCTGTAATTATACCTTCCTAATTGAAATCTTGCTTTACGAATTTTAGGGTTTTGTGGGTGATTTTTGATGAAATCTAAAAACATTTGCTCAGCATCATCATTAAAAAGTTCTAATGCACACAAAGCTTCGTGGTATTCTGCCGACATTTTTATTTCCGAATGTTCATCCTGAATTCTTTTTGCAACTTTAGCAAACTTTTTTTGAGCGATACTATACTTTTTTAAATCAAACATTAATACAGCTTGCTCATAATCCGCATCTTCATTTGCATACTTTAAAGTTTTTTGCGCACTTAACTGCAAACTTAACAATACTAAAAGCACTAATAACTTGTTCATTTTTAAATATTTATTTAAATTATAACTTATCAAAATCTTTAAATTACTCAAAAAAAACAAATTTAAATTCATATTTCGTTTTATTATAGATACTACTTACTTAATTATTAACTGTTATATGTTTACACTCGTGAATGAAGGATTAGAAAAATTTATTTTGAAAGAAAATTAAATACCAATTTAAAATTTTATATTTGTACAATTACTCATTTTTTGAATTTAAATTATTGATATTCAAAAAAAATAAACAACTTCACTTATCAAATGAAAAGATTTTTTTTATTGTATTTGATTTTTGTTAATCTTACTGTTTTTGGACAGTTTGAAAAAACACTAAGCTATTCTGATACAGTAAATTTTAAAAGAATTGCTTTTGTTCATTCATCAATTGCAACAACAACAGTTGGAAGTTTTATTGGATTATACCATTTGTGGTACAAAAATTACCCTCGTTCCAATTTTCATTTATTTAACGACAATAAAGGGTGGTTACAAATAGATAAATTTGGTCATTTTTACACCGCATACGCCTATTCTAAAAACATCGCCGAAACATATAGGTGGGCTGGTGTTTCTCAAAATAAAAGTAGTATTTATGGTGCTATTGGAGGATTTACTTATCAATTAGTAATTGAAATTTTAGATGGACATTCGGCTCAATGGGGATTCTCGATGGGCGATATTACTGCAAACACTATTGGCTCTTCGTTATTTTTACTTCAAGAATTAGCTTGGAAAAAACAAATTATTCAGCCTAAATTTTCTTTTAAATATATGAATTACCCTGATGATGTAAAACAAAGAGCTAATGATTTGTTTGGTTCTTCAATTAGTCAGCGTATTTTAAAAGATTACAACGCTCAAACCTACTGGTTTTCTTTCAATCCTCAATATCTTTTGGGCTTTAAAAACGATAATAAATTTAGTTTTATAAATTTATCTTTTGGATATGGTGCAGAAAACATGTATGGAACATTTTTTAACTCATTTAAAATGAACGGTGAAACTTTTGATAGATCCGATTTGGTAAGATACAGACAGTTTTACATATCTCCTGATATTGATTTTACAAAAATTAAAACAAAATCTAAACCTTTAAAGGCTTTATTTTTTATTTTAAGCTCCATTAAAATGCCTTTACCCGGAATAGAATACAATTCTTTAAATGAATTAAAATTCCACTGGGTTATTTTTTAAACAATTTCCCTAAGTATTTTTTTGTTACCAAATTACCAAGCTCTCTTTATGATTTAAACCCTTTAATCATAATACTATGGCTGGTAAAAATGAAACTCCCCGACAAAAAATCATCGGTTTAATGTACCTTGTATTGTTGGCAATGCTTGCATTAAACGCTTCTAAAGATTTATTAAATGCTTTTTTATATTTAGATAATGGCATTAATTTAAACAATCAAAATTTTTCGGTTAACAACCAAAATATTGTAGATAAAATTGCTTTAAATGCTGCTACAGGATCTAAAAAAGCTATCGATAATTTGAAAATTGCGCAGGAAATCAATCAAAAATCAAACTCGATTATCAACTTAATTGATCAATATAAAAA
>JBEEPA010000210.1:0-15285 GCA_041191385.1 Bacteroidota bacterium
TGAAAAGTAATTTTTTACTTTTTTTAGACTTAAACATTTAATAGCGGTTAAGGAGATGCAATTTACAAATTTAATATTGTTTAAACAATTAGAAGTGTTAAATTGTTTCAATATTGTAAAAATTAATTTTTTTAGAGGTTTATAACTGTACCAATATACTTTTTTAAGTATTTGTTTAAAGTATAACAGGCTATTTTGTATATTTGTTAGCTTAATTTTTGGCTATGATAAGATTTGGTTTGATTTTGTTAGCTTTATCGATTGTTTTTTCGTGTGCTAACACTAAAAAAGATAAAAAAGTAGCTCAACAATATTATTATCAAATCCAAACTGATTTGGGGAATATTACATTGGATTTGTATCCCCAAACTCCTTTACATAAGGCTAATTTTGATAAATTGGTTTCCGAAAAATATTACGATAGTACTTTGTTTCATAGAGTAATTAATAATTTTATGATTCAAGGTGGTGATCCGCAATCTAAAAATGCAACTCCCAATCAAAATTTAGGAAATGGCGGGCCAAATTATACTATTCCTGGCGAATTTGTGGATACTTTACATCATTTTAAAGGTGCTTTAGCTGCGGCGCGCCAAGGGGATCAAGTAAATCCCTCTAGAGCATCCAGTGGGAGTCAGTTTTATATCGTACACGGACAAAAAGTTACGGATGAAATGTTGAATCGTGTGGAGGTTATGGTAAATACAGATAGAGTTCAAAAAATTGCCGAAAAATTATTTAACGATTCTGCAAATATCAATATTAAAAACAAACTTACTCTTTTTAGAAACACCAATCAAAAGGATTCTTTCGATTTTTATGTTCAAGTAATTACACAAATGGCGGAAAAAAAATTGGGGAACAATCGTTTTAAATATTCGCCACAAGCTCGAGCAAAATATTTACAAGTAGGAGGAAGCCCACAGCTAGATGGATCGTACACTGTTTTTGGTTATGTAAAAGAAGGTTTACAAGTTGTAGATAGTATTGCTGTACAAAAAATTGGAAGAAATGATAGGCCCGAAAAGGATATCAGAATGACGATTACAAAAATTAAAAAATAATAATTTATTATGTTGGAGTCCACTCAAAAAGTATTAGCCGAAATTGAGCAATTTAGTGTTGAAAATGCGCAAGATTTGGAACAATTTAGAATAAAATTTTTAGGTACTAAAAATATTTTAAAGGATTTATTTGCACAAATGAAGGATATTCCTGCAGAAAGTCGAAAGGAATTTGGTTTGCAAGTAAATCATTTAAAACAAAAAGCTCAAGAAAAATTTGATTCTTTTAATTTTGGAGGAAGTACCAACAGCGATTTTTCTAATTTAGATTTAACTCGTCCGGGTTATGCTTTGCCTTTAGGTTCACGTCATCCTATTTCCTTAGTTACCGAAGAAATCATTTCGATATTTAAACGTATAGGTTTTAATGTATCTGAAGGGCCTGAAATTGAAGACGATTGGCATAATTTTACAGCCTTAAATTTACCTATGGAACACCCTGCAAGAGATATGCAAGATACTTTTTTTATCGAGCAAAATCCCGATTGGCTGTTGCGTACTCATACTTCATCGGTACAAGTTAGGGTGATGGAAAACAATAAACCGCCTATTCGTACCATTACACCAGGTAGAGTTTACCGAAACGAGGCCGTTAGTGCTCGAGCTCATTGTTTTTTTCATCAAATAGAGGGCTTATACATTGATAAAAATGTAAATTTTGCCGATTTAAAACAAACTTTAGATTATTTTGCGAAGGAAATGTTTGGCGAAAAATCTAAAATCCGTATGCGTCCTTCTTACTTTCCTTTTACCGAACCAAGCGCAGAGGTAGATGTTTCCTGTTCATTGTGTAATGGCAAAGGTTGTAACGTTTGTAAACACACCAATTGGCTAGAAATTTTAGGTTGCGGAATGGTTGATCCTAACGTTTTACGCAATTGTGGAATAGATCCTAACGAATATAGCGGATTTGCTTTTGGAATGGGCGTAGAGCGTATCGCACAATTAAAATATGAAGTAAAAGATTTAAGATTATATTCCGAAAACGACGTTAGATTTTTGGAACAATTTAAATAAAACAACTATAAAAAGGCTAATTTCGATTTGAAATTAGCCTTTTTTGTATTTGTTTTTTAAAAATATGCAGTGATATTAGATATAATCCATGTCATTTTATTATCAGGATTACCAATATTACTTAAATAATGATTGTCATCAGCCCAAAACTGCCTAGCTTCTAATCTAAATACTGCGTTTTTATTAATATTATAGTTGAAACATAAACCACCGCTATACGATGAAAAGCCAGGTATTAAATTAGTGGAAACTACTTGAACATTATTAGGATCCTTAAAATACTCTATTCTACCCGATAAGGAATATTGAGAATTAAAAGTGTACTTACCAATTAAATTTGCCTGCCACCATATATTATTTTTTGATGTGTTATCACTGTTAGTTATCTGATTTCCAATATACACACACGAAGTTGCCGACCATTTGTTTTTAGCGTAAATCCAATATAAATCTGAAAAATATCGCATAGTAAAATTAGGATTTAATGTAGACTGTTCGTTACCTATGAAGGTATTCCAGTTTAATAAATTGTATTCGTTAGGACGATATTCCAATTGTGTACCCAAAGATTTTTTAGAATTGTTATCTTGTATTACTTGCCAGCCATTTAATAAATATAAGTAAGCTGTAAATTTTTGATTTAATGGAAGGGTAAATTTAACACCAGATAAGTAATAAGGAACATATTCTGGTGCAAAACTTCTTGTGTACATTAAATGATCCTTACTAATAGCACTTTCGTTTGTATAAGGCGAGCCCAAAATACCAACATCCGCCCAAATATTTTTGTTTTTAAACAGTTTAAAACCAACCGAGGATTCTATTATATTTTTTAATGTACCATTTTCATTTGTATAATTTGCGTTAACATACGTACCAAATCCGGGAATAAATCTAGCTCTAAAATTATCTGTTCGATATCTTAAATCAATAAAAGCTAAATTTACATTTAGTTCATTATTTCTTTGCATGGTAACAAAATATGGGATTTCACTATTTGTTATTTTAGCATTTGTTCCACCAAAATAGGTATCGATATAGCCAGATATTATTAACTTATCTAAAGCAGTACCATTGGTAGTATCTAACAAACCGGTATTACTAACTTGCGCCCAAATGGGGTTAAAATATATTATAAAACCTAGGTAAACTATAATTTTTTTCATTTAAAATAATTTATAAAGCGATATCTTCTTCTTTAGTAAATTGATTACTTTGATTTTTTCGTGCTAAAATAGCTAATCCAAAGGTTAAAACTCTAATGAATAGTAAATTTTATCTAATATATATTAATATAATATTAATTTGTAGTAACCCCAAGCTAAAAAAGTAGTACAAAAAACAAAGCCCTTTTGTTATGGAAAATCAATCAGTTATGCTATCTAAAGTTATAGCGCGTGCTACACAATGGCAAAACGAAATAGACGAACAAATGAACGAAGGCGAACGAGCTTTCCAGTTTAAAATGTCTAAGTTAATCCAAAATCAAAACGATAAATATTTATTAATTGAGTTGTTAGATAGTGCTTTCCGAAGTAAAAATCCTGTAGTTGTAACTCAACAAATAAAAAAAATAATCGAAAAATACGGTATAGCAACTTTTTTCTCGGATTTTGAAACCCTTTTGGTGCGCTTATTTTTATCCCTAGGACATTATTTTCCTAATGTTGCTATGCACCAAATTATTGATAAAATACAATCGCAAACACAAAACATGATTGTGGATGCTAGTGATAGTAACTTTAAAAACTACCTAAACAAAAACAAAAAAAAGGGATTTAAAAGCAATATCAATTTTTTAGGTGAAGCTATTTTAGGAGAAAACGAAGCTGCAAATCGTTTGTTACAATATAAAAATGCTTTGCAAAATCCTTTGGTAAATTATGTTTCGATTAAAATTAGTACAATTTACTCGCAAATTAATCATTTAGCTTATGCCGAAAGTAAAAAAATTTTGGTGGAACGTTTAAGTGATTTATATGCCACAGCAATGCAAAATCCTTTGGAAAGTATCGTAAAAGAGGAGGTTGTACATACTCCAAAGTTTATCAATTTGGATATGGAGGAGTTTAAGGATTTACATTTAACTGTTGATGTTTTTAAAGAGGTATTAAGTAAAACCGAGTTTTTTAATTTATCGGCCGGGATTGTTTTGCAAGCTTATTTACCAAATTCATACAGTTATTTACAAAATCTAACAAAATGGGCTATTCAAAGAGTTCAAAATGGTGGTGCACCTATTAAAATTCGTATTGTAAAAGGGGCAAATATGGAAATGGAAAAGTTGGAAAGTGAAATTAAAAATTGGCCTTTGGCAACTTATCGTAAAAAAATATATACGGATGCAAATTATAAACGTATGTTGGATTTTGCTTTACAAAAACAGCATACTGTGGCAGTAAAAATTGGTGTAGCTTCGCATAATTTGTTCGAGCAAGCTTTTGCTTACGAATTGTCTATGCAAAATAATGTTTTGCAAGATTTAACTATCGAAATGTTGGAAGGTATGGCAAATACTACCGCTAAAGTTTTACATCAATATCACCCCAATATTTTGTTGTATACACCAGTAGTACAAAAGGAGCATTTTTTAAGTGCTATTGCTTATTTAGTAAGGCGATTGGATGAAAATACACAAATGGAAAACTTTTTAAGTTATTCTTTTGCACTTAAAACAGATAGCGAACAATGGCAGTTTTTAAGTACTCAATTTACAAACTCATTTCATCAAAAAAATACTTTACAAAGAGAATCATATAGGGACCAAAACCGATTGAATGAAGAATTTAATTGGCCAATTTTAAAAGCGCATGACAATTTTTGGAATATTGCGGATACGGATTGGGTTTTACAAGCTAATCAAACTTGGGCAAATCAAATTGCTCAAAAATGGAAAACTATTTTTTTACCCTCAAAAATTCCTTCATGTGTTGCAAATGAAGATTTTTTTGAGGGTGGCTTTTCTTACAAAATTTTCGATAAATCTAATCCAGAACGCCAAATTGCTGAGGTTAATTTTGCTGCTTATCCACAAATTTTGAAGGCTATAGATTTTGCTCAAAATAATTTAGAGTGGACTAAAATATTGGAATCTAAAAAACTGGATATTTTGCATCAAGTAGCCAAAAATTTAGCAAAACGCCGTGGTGATTTAATTGGTGTGGCTACTGCCGAAACGGGAAAAACTTTTATCGAAATTGATGCAGAGGTTTCCGAAGCTATTGATTTTGCTAGATTTTATCCATATTCGGTGTTAAAACTGCAACAACAAAATGTACATTTTAAAGCCAAAGGAACTGTTTTAGTTATTTCACCTTGGAATTTTCCAATTGCTATTCCGGCAGGAGGTATTTTAGCTGCTTTATCGGCTGGTAATCGTGTAATTTTTAAACCCTCATCAGAGGCTATTTTTTGTGCATGGGAGTTGTGTAAATGTTTTTGGGATGCTGGTGTTCCAAAAACTGCTTTGCAGTTTATTCCTAGCAAAGGTGCCGATGTAAGTAAAGCTTTACACAAACAAAAAGTGGATGCTATTATTTTTACTGGAAGTACAGATACTGCTTTGGATTTATATCAAAATTTTCCTGATATCCCTTTATTTGCCGAAACAGGCGGTAAAAATGCAACTATTGTTACGGCTAAAGCAGATAGAGATCAAGCTATAAAAAATGTTTTACAATCGGCTTTTAGCAACAGCGGACAAAAATGCTCGGCGACTTCATTGTTGATTTTGGAGGAAGAGGTTTACAACGATGAGCAATTTAAAATGGCTTTGTTGGATGCGGCTAAAAGTTTAAAGTGGGGCAGTTCGTGGAATTTCGAAAACAAAATGGGACCGTTAATTCAACCAAACAATACTGCTTTATTACAAGCTATGCAAGTTTTGGAAGATGGCGAATCGTGGTTGTTACAACCTGTAAAATCAATTCAAAATGTTTGTTTTGTTTCTCCTAGTATAAAATGGGGTGTTCAACCTAATAGTTTTACCTTTAAAACGGAATTGTTTGGACCTTTACTAGCGGTGGTTTGTGCAAAAAATTTAAAAGATGCAGTTAAAATTGCCAATAGCACACAATATGGTTTAACTGCTGGTTTGGAAAGTTTGGATGAGGATGAAATCGCATATTTTAAACAAAAAATGAATGCGGGGAATTTATATATCAATAAACCTACAACTGGCGCTGTGGTTTTACGCCAAGCTTTTGGAGGATATAAAAAATCTGCAGTGGGTAAAGGATTAAAAGCAGGCGGTTTAAATTATGTAAGTGCTTTTATGAATATTTCTAATATTGTTGATGAGGATTTGGATTGGACGTTTAGATGGCAGGAAAAATGGTTAGATATTATTCATGAAGAAGCTTTTGATTTGGAAAAATTTAAGCGTTTTGCAAAAAGTATGGATTATTGGTATCATAACTTATTTAAGGTAAAAACGGATTATTTTGGTTTAAAAGGAGAGTACAATTGGGCGGTTTATAAAAAATTTAAACGTGTGATTTTAAGGTTAAACGGACAAGAAAACTGGGAGGAAATTTTAAAAATGTTGTTAATTCAACAAATTTGTAAACTTAATTTAATTATTAGTGTTCCCGAAAATTGTCCTTCTGTATGGTTAAAAAAACTAGAATACTACTCTAAATTATTTGCTTTGGAATTACGCATGGAAACGCCCGAAAATGTATTAGAATACGTTTCGTACAAACACCGTTTACGTTACCTATCTCTTCAATATACCGAGGATTTGGTTAAAAATTACGCTCTTCAAAATGGAGTTTATATAGCTAATGAACCTATCTTGAATTTAGGAAGAATGGAGTTATTGAACTATTTTAAGGAGCAATCCATAAGCCATAGTTATCATCGTTACGGTAATTTAATGGGGAAATAAAAGTAAAAAAAAGATTTGAAAATCGTATAGAACTAAAAAATAATTTACCTTTGGAAATAGGTATTTTAAGTTTTTAATGATGCAAAAAAAAATAACCATAGCTATTGATGGTTTTTCCTCTTGTGGAAAAAGTACTTTGGCTAAACAATTGGCTAAAAAACTAGATTATATTTATGTGGATACAGGGGCGATGTTTAGAGCTGTGGCTTTGTATTGTTTAAACAATGGTTTAGTAAATGAAAGCGCCGAGGAGGTTTATAAAATTAAGGATTTTGTGGATGATATGAAAATTGGCTTTGTGTACAATGCCGAAAAAAAATCGTCGGAAATTACCCTAGACGGAAAAAATATAGAAAACGAAATTCGAAATTTAACTATTGGTAAAATTGTTACCAAAATCTCGGGTATAAAAGAGGTTCGCGCTAAATTAGCTAAAATCCAAATTGAAATTGGGAAAAATAAAGGTGTTGTAATGGATGGAAGGGATATTGGAACTGTAATTTTTCCTGATGCTGAATTAAAATTGTTTATGACAGCCGATACAGAAGTGCGAATTAAACGCCGATATAACGAGTTGATTGCCAAAGGACAAAAAGTTACTTTAAACGAGGTGCGTGAAAATTTACAATTGCGCGACTACGACGATACACACCGTAAAGAAAGTCCGCTAAAACGTGCTGAGGATGCTATTGTTTTGGACAATACTAATTTAACTATAACCGATCAATTAATCATGATCGAGGCCCTAGCCAAACAACGTATTGCTGATAACAATCATTAAAATTTAATTACTCCTGGGGATAAAGCAGGTGCTATTGTTATAGTTCCAGTGGCTGTAGCTGATCCACACCCACCTGTTGGTGTAATAGTATAATTAAATGTTCCGCTTTGTGTTGCTGTTCCACTAATAGTAATTGTATTTGATGAATAATTTGCAGTAACTCCAGTTGGTAGTCCACTGGAAGAAGCTATACCTGTAACATTCGTTGTTGAATGTGTAATATTAGTTATAGCCGAATTATAACATACGGATGGTGAGCTAGATGCCGCACCTACTATCATAAGATTTTCTACTGTAGCTGTAATTGCCGTTCTTGATCCTGTAGTACACCCATTAATTGTTGCATCTACATAATAAGTTGTTGTAGATGACAAGCTAGGAGTAGTAAAAGATGTACCTGTTCCTAACGAAGGACCACCAGATGAAGCAGCGTACCAATTTATTGTTCCAGCACTAGCACTTGCTCCTAAAGCTAATGTGCCTGTTCCACATCTTGAATTTGGAGTTGATCCTGTTATAGTTGGAATCGCTGTAACTGTAATAGTACCAGTAGCATTAACACTACCGCAACCACCTGTTAAAGGGATACTGTAACTAAAAGTTCCTGCAACAGTAGGAGTTCCGCTAATAGTAATAGTATTTCCAGACCAAGTTGCAGATACACCAGCAGGTAAACCATTAGCTCCTGAAACACCCGAATTGGAAATACCCGTAGCTCCAGTTGTTGTATGTGTAATGTTAGTTAATGCAGTATTTATACATAATGTTGGAGTACTAGATGCTGCTCCAGCTGTATTGGCTGCTGTAACCGTAATAGTACCAGTAGCATTAACACTACCGCAACCACCTGTTAAAGGGATACTGTAACTAAAAGTTCCTGAAGCAGTAGGGGTTCCACTGATAGTAATAGTATTACCAGACCAAGTTGCAGATACGCCTGCAGGTAAACCATTAGCTCCTGAAACACCCGAATTGGAAATACCTGTAGCATTAGTTGTTGTATGAGTAATGTTAGTTAAAGCAGTATTTATACATAATGTTGGAGAGCTAGATGCTGCACTTGCTGTATTTAAACTATTAACAGTTACTGTAGCACTTCCTTGTGTTCCCCAACATCCTTGAGCAGATTGAGCTCTGAAATAATATGTACCACTACTACTAACGGATTGTGAAGTTGATGCTGTTCCAGTTGAGGTACCATTATTAGTTGTATTTTGCCAATAAATTGTTCCTGACGAACCATTTGAAGCACTTAAAGTTGTAGAAGATCCTGAACATATCGTTCCTCCTCCAGTAACTGTTACGGTAGTTGGTAATGCATTTACTGTAACAGTTGCACTACCCTGTGTGCTCCAACATCCTTGAGCAGATTGAGCTCTGAAATAATATGTACCAGCATTACTAACGGATTGAGATGTTGAAGGTGTTGCAGTTGATGTTCCGTTACTGGTTGTATTTTGCCAATAGATTGTTCCAGAAGAGCCATTTGATGCTGATAATGTTAAAGAAGATCCCGAACATACTGCACCCCCTCCGGATACACTAACTGTTGTAGGTAAAGCATTTACCGTTATCGTTCCAGTAGCTGTTGTTGCACAACCAGTAGGTGTTATTGTATAATTAAATGTTCCCGATTGTGTTGGTGTACCACTAATTGTAATGGTATTTGATGAATAACTTGCAGAAACCCCTGTAGGTAAATTAGATGAACTTGTTATTCCAGTAACTCCAGATGTAGTATGTGTTATATTTGTCATTGCTACACCTTGGCAAACAGTTTGTGAACTTGACGCAGCACCAACGCTACATGCTTCTGAAACAATTAATTCATATTCTTCATTTTCTCCAATAAAATAGCCCCCACATACAGCAACACTATTGTCATTACTATTCATCACCCTCATTCGAACAGAGGTTAATGCAGCACCTGCAGGAACAGTCATATTAAATGAATGAGTTCCGTCAGTATTTAGAGTATTAGATGTCCAACCTTTAACAGTTTCATTTGCATCTGAAAAATCGCCATCATCATTCCAATCAACCCACATTCCCATCCAAGTACTATAAGGGCTACTACTGTAACCTAAAGTTACACTGTATGTTTGCCCTCTAGTAACATTTCCTGTAGTAGATCTATAATCCCTAGAAGCACCAGCGCCAGAAGCAGTGGTATTACTAATTCCAGCAACTATAACTTGTCTTACCCAAATTGATGAATAAGAACCTTGGGGTGCTGATGCACCACTATGAAATGTACAAATTGGAACACCATATGATGTTTGTGAAAGAGCATCTAAATCAGATAAAAAAATACTTAGAAATATAAAGAAGGATAATCTAAAAGTTTTCATAGTAATATTTATTTAGTAAAATTAACTCGGTTATATATTGCTCCGTTATTATTTTTAATAACCATGAAATACATACCATGAGCAAACATATTTGTGTTTATATAAAACAGATTTTCTCCTTCAACGCCAATTAATTTTGCATTATAAACTAATGCTCCACTAGCAGTATAAATTTCTAAATTATAATCGCCAGTTTGTGGTGCAACAAACTCAACTGTTAATCTATCTAAAACCGGAACTGGATATACTTTTAATGAACTTGTTCGCTCATTTGAGCTAAATAAAAATTCTGTTTTACTGTAAGAATACTCTCCAGAAAAATCAACTTGTTTTAGTCTGTAATAACATGTAGAAGAACAACCTTCAAAATCTATTAAATCATAGCTAATAGGTGAAGAAGAGTTGCCAGCACCGGTTACTTCACCAATAGACAACCAGTTTGTGCCATCATGAGATTTTTCCACAGTAAAATAGTTGTTGTTAATTTCTGTAGCTGTTTTCCAAGATAATCTAACTTTATCATTTGATTTTTCAGCTTTAAAATATAACAATTCAACAGGTAAAACAGTAAGTTCATCTACCGAAGCAATTGCAATAAACTTTTTTCCGCCAACACCAATAATATTTTCAATTCCATCAATTTCCAATGATCCTTTTCTAAAAATAACATCACCATCACCATGTTTGTAAACATTACAGTTTGTAAAATCTCCATCGTTTGAAACTAACAACGCTAAATGAGTAATATCAATACTGTCCAATGGGATATCTATTTTTGTTTTAAAGGTATAGGCATTATTAAAATTAGTGTTTTGTATTTGCCACTCTCTATCAATTCTAGAAGTTACGGTATATCCATCCGTTCCAGCTGCTGGAATTTCATTTTTTGTTACTACTGTTCCTTTAAGTAATCCTCCATTATGTCCAACCATTAAATAAGAAATGTCGTTGGTAATTGTTCCTGCATTTGCACTATTATTTGATGCTAAACTACCAATAAATACATAGGTAGAATCATCTAAAGATTTGGATTGTTTTTGGTGAAAATAGCACTCTTTTCCAATACCAATTATATCATTTGTGTAACCACCAGAAACATCATAAGTTTCTGAACCTAATGAAGATAGAAAACTGTTGTTGTTAGCTATTCCATATTTTGTGTTCAAATAGGACTCGATAATTTCAATTTCGGCATTACTCAATACAGTATTGTATATAATTAACTCATAAACAACAGAATGAGAACTTTCGGAAGCAGAATGAGCACCCTGATTGATGTTTACTCTAACACCATTAGAACTTCCATTAGAACTAGTAAATACCTGAAGTTTTTTAATAGTATCATTTGCATCTTGTCCAATATATCCCCAATAATGATTTCCGGTATGTCCGTCAAAAATTCTACCATCATAATCGGTATCTAATTTTTTTGCCATGGTAAATATTGTATAATTATTACCTAATTCGGCTCCTGCAGGAGCTACAAATCCTCCAGAGTTAATCACAATATACGGGTTGTAATTTGATGTTTTATTACCCGAACTTAATGCAGGGCCAGTTACTGTAGTGTAATGATTCCCATTACCACTCTGATCTTCCCACTGTGTGGATAAATTACTCGTTCCTGCGTCTGCTTTTAACCAAACTAATAAACCACTTGACACACTTCCTGGACTTGAACTTACAGAAGCTTTGATGGCGTCTGTACATTCCGTACAACTTCCAGAGGTAACACAACGACGATACCATGTATCAGAGCTAATTGATGTTGGATTTAATGTTGTTGATGTTGCTCCAACAATGTTTGAAAAAACTACTCCATCATTTGATTTTTGCCATTGATAAGTAAATCCTCCAACACCTCCACTAGCTGCAGTTTGCTCTGAAATGGCAGATGGTGATTGACCAGCACAAACAGATACTAATACTCCAACTTTAATACTTGAAGTATATAAAGTGCCACAACCTGCAGTACTTAAGGCAGCTCTTCGATACCAAGTATCTTGAGTAATAGCACTTGGTGGAGTATAAGTTGAAGATGTTGCACCAACAATATTTCCCCATGATATATTATCTACGGAATTTTGCCATTGGTAGGTAAATCCTCCGCCGCCACTTGCATTAGTAGTACTTGAAAAGGCTGATGGTATTGAATTAATTGGAATTGTTTGTGCACTTCCAATTGCACCCGCACTAAAATCATCATGAACAATTATTTGTCCTGTTGCAGTTGCCGAACCACATGTACTTGTAGGGGTAATTGTATAGTTAAAAGTTCCACTTTGAGTTGGTGTTCCACTAATGGTTATCACATTAGCATTATAACTTGCAGATACTCCAGTTGGTAAACCGCTTGAAGATGTAATTCCTGTTACATCTGTTGTAGCGTGTGTAATTGTGGTAATTGCTGTATTGTAACAAACCGTTTGACTAGCTGTTGAAGCTGCTCCTACTGTTCTGTTTGCTTGAACTGTAATTGTAGCTTCAGAGGAATTTGCAGTTGCACAAACTCCAGATTGCACAACAGCGCGGTATTTTGTTGTTGATGTTAAATTTAAATATGCGTGACTTGTTGTTGTATTGTTTATATCTACTGGTGTTGTCCAATTATCAGAAGAGTATTGCCATTTGCTAACTGTTCCTGTATGACCAGATAATGTTAATGTAGCGCTATTTGATCCCGAACAAACTGATGCATCAGAAGATATTGTACCTCCTACTGTTGTTGCGTTCACTGTAATTGTTTTAGTTGAGCTTGTACCACAAGAACCTCCACTAGTTGTTAAAGTTAAAGTAATTGTACCAGATTCACCTGCACTTGCTGTATATGTAGCGGTACTAGGATTATTTGCATTTGTCCAAGACCCTGCCCCACCAGACCAAGTACCTCCTGTAGCACTCCCTCCTACTGAACCACCCATTGTAGCTGATGTTTCACTCTGACATATAGCTGTTAATGCACCACCAACATTTACTGTTGCATTAGCATTTACT
Source organism: Bacteroidota bacterium (assembly GCA_041191385.1). Classification (GTDB taxonomy): domain Bacteria; phylum Bacteroidota; class Bacteroidia; order Flavobacteriales_C; genus JBEEPA01. Next base: position 13,096 of record JBEEPA010000210.1, read on the forward strand.
GTAATGTTTTTTGTTGCAGTAGTAGTTCCACAAGAACCTCCACTAGTAGTTAATGTAAGAGTTATAGACCCCGATTCACCTGCACCTGCTGTATATGTTGCAGTACTAGGATTGTTTGCATTAGTCCAAGACCCTGCCCCACCAGTCCATGTACCACCAGTTGCTCCACCACCAACTGAACCGCCCATAGCAGCAGAAGTTGCACCCTGACAAATTGCACTTAATGCCCCACCTGCATCTGCAGTTGGATTGGCATTAATAGTTATATTTTTTGTTGCAGTAGTAGTTCCACAAGAACCTCCACTAGTAGTTAATGTAAGAGTTATAGACCCCGATTCACCTGCACCTGCTGTATATGTTGCAGTACTAGGATTATTTGCATTAGTCCAAGACCCTGCCCCGCCAGACCAAGACCCACCAGTAGCACTACCGCCAACAGAACCACCCATAGCGGAAGAAGTTGCACCCTGACAAATTGCACTTAAAGCATCTCCTGCATTTGCAGTTGGATTGGCGTTTACTGTTGCTGTAACAGCTGTTCTTGATGATGAACGACAAGTTCCGCTAACAGCTTCTGCATAATAGGTTGTTGTGGAGGAGATAATAGGAGTAGTCCAATTTGCTCCGGAAGAACTGGATCCAATTGATGTACCACCACTTGATGCAGTAAACCACTCAATACTCCCAGCTGATGCTGTAGCACTAATTGAAACTGTTCCTGTTCCACATCTACTTCCACCTGTTGATCCTGTTACTGTTGGTAGAGCTGTTATAGTTATTTTAATTGCAGATGTATATTGAGTAGATGAGCCTGAACAAGAAGTTACTTTTCTTCTATACCAAGTATCTTGTGTTAGTGCACCTGGAGAATATGTTGCTGATGTTGCCCCACTAATATCACTAAATCCAGCAACAGCACTTGTAGTAGATATTTGCCATTGATAACTAAATGAACCATTTCCACCTGTTGCTGATGATGTATTTGTTAAAGTTGCTGGAGTAGCTCCGCTACAAATGGTTTGGTTACTTCCGATAGAGCCTGAATTTAAAGCAGCACAACAGTTTGCAGAATTAGTATTTCTTGTACCATTTACTTGAAGAGATCCAGTGTAACCCGCACTTGGACTATCATATAAAGTACCACCTGGATCAATTGTAAGTGAACCATCAAAATTACCATCACAAACAATTACATTAGCTCCCGATCTTACAACCATTGTTCCATAATATGTACTACCTTCAGGAATACATGCTGTTTGTCCACTTTCTATTATAACTGTAGCATTACCATTTGTATATGTTACTGTACAAGCAGGGGGTTGGGCGTATAATTTTGTCCCAAAAAATATTAGGAAAATAAAAAATACCCTTGTCATAATTATATTAAATATGTCTTTATAATTTTTCATTTTTTAAATATCGAAGAATTTTAATAATATTGGGGGTAGTCATTACTAAAATAAAATATTAAGTATCAATTAAGATTATAATTCTTTTATGTTTTTGTACATGAATCATTTACAAAAGTTACAAATTACATGTTTTTTTTAATAACAGGAATTTTAAAACAAAAATTATAGAAATTCCATTTGTAAAGACTGATTCATGAAAAATGAAAAAACCTCCACTATAGGGAGGTTTTTTCACGACATTTGTTCGGATAATCCTTCATCCGTTCCGGGATCTTTTAAAGGAGTGTTGGTTGCGTTGATATCCTCGATAAAGATTTCTTGGGTAGTACATTCTTTTTTGGTTTCCATGATATATGTTTTTGAGTGTTATTGTTTTTTTTAAAACACCTAACAGCTTTTATTAAGATGTTAAGTATTTAAGTTAAAAAAATAAATATTTTTATTCAATCACTACTTTTTCTCTAGTAAATGTTTCTCCATTGTTGATTTCCACTAAGTAAACGCCACCAGGTAAGTTGGAGTTGATTTGAGTAAAAGTGTTGGTTATATTATAACTCCTTTTTTGCCTAAAATAAAATACCACTATTAATAAGCATCATAAATAATAAAACACCCGACAGAAAAAAACCGATATTTTTATGTGAGTTAAAAATGGACAAGCCATTAGAAGTGTATAAATGTAAACCAATTTTTGCACTAACATCTGATGCCAAAGCACTACTTTTGGTTACACTATGTAATGCAACAATAAAAGTATTGTTTTGATTGGGAAAAACCG
>JBEEPA010000211.1:0-4189 GCA_041191385.1 Bacteroidota bacterium
AATTTATACTTATATTTGTTTATTAAAAATTTACAACATGGAAATACGAAACAATTGGACTTTACCCGAAGTTGAAGCATTATACGATTTACCTTTATTGGATTTAGTTTTTAAAGCAGCTACCGTTCATCGTGCATATCATAACCCCAATGAAGTTCAAGTTTCTTCATTAATCTCCATTAAAACAGGAGGTTGTTCTGAGGATTGTGGATATTGTCCACAAGCTGCTCGATATCATACAGATGTAAAAGCGCATAAATTAATGCCTGTAGAACAAGTTTTGGAACAAGCGCAAAACGCTAAAAATGGTGGTGCCTCTAGAATGTGTTTGGGTGCAGCATGGAGAGAAGTTCGCGACAATAGAGATTTCGACCAAGTATTGGAAATGGTAAAAGGTATTAACGAAATGGATATGGAAGTTTGTTGTACTTTAGGAATGTTAACAGAGGAACAAGCACAGCGTTTGGCAGATGCTGGTTTGTATGCTTACAATCACAATATTGATACTTCAGAAGAACATTATAGTGAAGTAATTACTACACGTACTTTTGATGACAGATTAAATACGCATAAAAATGTTCGAAAAGCTGGTGTTACTTTGTGTTCAGGCGGAATTATTGGTTTGGGCGAGCAAAAGGAAGACCGTATGAAAATGTTAATTACTTTGGCAAATATGGAAGTTCAGCCAGAATCTGTGCCAATCAATACTTTAGTTCCAGTAAAAGGAACACCAATGCAGGATTACGAAAAAGTACCAGTTTGGGATTTGGTTAGAATGGTAGCAATTGCAAGAATTATGATGCCTAAATCTGCTGTAAGATTATCTGCTGGAAGGTTAGATTTAACTGATGAAGGACAAGCTTTATGTTTTATGGCTGGCGCAAATTCTATTTTTGCAGGAGATAAATTGTTAACAACGCCTAATCCAGAATTTGGTAGAGATGAAGAATTATTTAAAATTTTAAGAATTCAACCCAAAGCACCTTATCAAGATGGCGAAAAAAGAATCCCTAACGAAAAATATAAGGAATCTACTGCTAAAAAAGAGATGGAAGAAAAGGTAAAACAATGGAAAGAAGAAATTAAAAATACAACTGTATAAAGTAAAGCGTGAGAAAAATTCTCACGCTTTTTTTAAATTTTGCAGATGGAAAATTGGTTGTTGCAATTACAAAAAAAACTCAAAGATAGGGAAGAGGATGGCTCTTTACGAAGTTTAAAGATTAGTCCGAAGGATTGGGTAGATTTTTCATCCAATGATTATTTAGGTTATGCACAAACTTTTGGAGGTGTATCAGGGAGTGAAAAAATAGGCTCAGGAGGTTCCAGATTGTTAGCTGGGAATTATACTTTAATAGAGGAGTTAGAGTGTTTTATTGCGCAATTTCATCAAGCACCAAAAGCTTTGGTTTTTAATTCGGGTTATGTAGCTAATTTAGGTGTTTTTTCCACTTTGCCTCAAAAAGGAGATACAATTTTATACGATTCATTTATTCATGCTTCTGTAAAAGAGGGATTTAGAGCATCTTTAGCAAATTATTACGCTTTTCCACACAATGATGTAAACACCTTAAAGCAAAAATTACAAAAAATTAGTTCGGGAAATATTTTTATCGCCGTAGAAAGTGTGTATTCTATGGATGGAGATTTAGCTCCTTTAGCTGAAATTGTTGAATTGGCAATGCAATACAATGCAATTGTGGTGATAGATGAGGCGCATGCTTTGGGCGTAATAGGAAAAGATGGTAAAGGTTTAGTGAATGATTTACAGTTGCAAAATGCACCTATCATAAGGGTTAATACATTTGGAAAAGCCTTGGGTTGCCACGGTGCAGCGGTTTTATGTAATGAAATCGTACATCAATATTTAATCAATTTTTGTCGCCCTTTTATCTACTCCACTTCTTTATCTCCGCAAAGTGTATCGCATATTTTTCACAATTACAAACGATTACAAAACGGTGATAATCTTGCACAATTGCAACAAAATATCCATTATTTCAACGCTTTAAAATCTCAATATAATTTAAATTTCACACCTAGTTCATCAGCTATACAATGTTGGATAGTTTCTGGAAATAATAATGTTAAAGAAAAAGCAAAAATCTTAAGTGCTAAAAACTGGGATGTGAAACCTGTTTTATCTCCTACTGTTCCAAAAGGATTGGAGCGCATTCGTATTTGTTTGCACAGTTTTAATACACCTCAACAAATAAATGATTTAATAAAGGATATTGCAGCGCTTAATTAACATTAAAGTAATTTGAAAGTTTTATTTTTGAATTTATTCGTTTTATCTAAGTAAAAAACATTACTTATGTTAATTAATTATTAATTTAATATTAACTATAAGTAATTTATTGCGTAACTTAATAGTAAAGGATAAAATTTGTAAAAAAACCTTAGCTAAATAAATTACAAAATTTATGAAAAATTTACTCTTAATACTTTTATTACTTGTTGGGTTACAGTTCAATAGCGGTGCTCAAACGGTAGTTGCTGGGGTAAATTACAAAAATACTTTGGTTTATCAAGGACATACTTTGTATTTAAATGGAGCCGGTGTAAAACAACGATTTATATTTGATTTATACACTGCAGGTTTATATTTACCAAAAAATTCGGATAGTGCTCACGAAATCATAGCTTGCGATTGTCCTACAGCATTAAAAATTGTGATAACTACTAGTTTAATAAGTGTTTCGTATTTTCATAGTTCGGTGGATAGCTGGTTTAATCATGCATTAAATGGAAATGTTAAAGGCTTAGAAGATAGAATTGATCAGTTTAAAAAATCTTTTGGAAACGAAATTAAAAAAGGCGATGAAATTATTATGGTTTATAATCCAGGAAAAGGAATAAACGTTTATAAAAATAAAGTGTACATGGATAATATTAAAGGTTTGGATTTTAAAATTGCATTATCAAAACTTTGGCTAGGCGATAACACCATGAGCAAAGAATTAAGAGATGCATTACTAGGCTTGGAGTAAGCTTTTACAGAAACTTTTAACCTCATCATTATATTTGATTGAAGTGCTACACTAATAAAAAAAAATGTGTAAACTTGCATTAAGAAAAAAAATACATTTAGGGTGTTAAAGCATGATTTTAAGAGCTGAGAATTTAGTAAAAGAATATAAAGGTCGCCGGGTGGTGAATGAGGTTTCTGTAAACATCAATCAAGGTGAAATTGTGGGGTTACTAGGGCCAAATGGCGCGGGAAAAACTACAAGTTTTTATCAAATTGTAGGGTTTATCAAGCCAGATTCGGGTAAGGTTTTTTTGGATGATATAGATATTACCAATATGCCTATGTACAAAAGAGCGCAGGCGGGTATAGGATATTTACCTCAAGAGGTTTCGGTATTTAGAAAACTTACGGTGGAGGATAATTTAAAAGCAATTTTAGAACTAACCAAGCTTTCATCGGCGGAGCAAAAGGACAGATTAGAGGTTTTATTGGACGAATTTGGTTTGCAAAAAGTGCGAAAAAATTACGGTCAGCAATTGAGCGGTGGTGAAAAACGCCGAACCGAAATTGCAAGATGTTTAACCGTGGACCCCAAATTTATTTTATTGGATGAACCTTTTGCAGGTGTGGACCCCATTGCGGTGGAAGATATCCAACAAGTAATTGTAAAATTGGTAGAAAAAAATATTGGGATTTTAATCACCGACCATAACGTACAAGAAACCTTAAACATCGTAAATCGTGCGTATTTATTATTTGAAGGTAAAATCCTAAAAACAGGAACTGCCGACGAATTAGCAGCCGACGAAGAAGTTAAAAGAGTATATTTAGGTAAAAATTTCGAGTTAAAGAGAAAGGTTTAGTTTTCCTTTTTTCACGTAAAGTTCGCAAAGATTTGGCGTAAAGATTCTTGAAGACATAGAGTGTTTAGGATTATTTTAAATTAAAAAAATCTTAATTCATTTTGGTTTAATCTTTGATTAAATTTTAGAATGCATTTAAAATTAACTCTAATATTATTGGTTTTATTTTCGATAGAAATAAGCGCCCAAAAGATACACTTTACCAAAAAAAACAAATCATATTCAGTTTTAAAAAAAGGAGAATGGGTGATTCCTTTTTATGAAAAAGATTCTCTTTTTGAACAAATTAATTGGAAATCAATTTGTAAAGAAAGGGAAAAAAAATTTAAATCCTTGTTTTATCAAATCGATT
>JBEEPA010000212.1:0-4111 GCA_041191385.1 Bacteroidota bacterium
TTTACATCATATTCACCTGCTAATACATCGTAATTTTCTGCAATGGATTTACTTAAATCTGCAACAATTGGATATTGTACACCTTGTATACCACCTTTATCTTTAGGCGTATTTAACCATGCCCAATGTGAAAATTTAGAATCTACAGAACATCCTACCACTTCCGTATCTCTCTTTTTAAACTCCTCTAATTTATTTTGAAATGCATGTAATTCGGTTGGACAAACAAATGTAAAATCCAATGGGTAAAAGAAAAATACTACATTTTTTTTACCAATAAACTGAGTTAATGAAAAATTTTCAACAAACTCACCTCCGTTAACCACTGCATCTGCCTGAAAAACAGGAGCTTTTTTACCTACTAAAACTGCCATAATTATTTAATTTAAAAGTTTAAAATTTACAATTTCAATATTACTACATATTCGCTAATCATACACATTAAAAATATAGATTTTAGTTATTATAAAGTTACCAAAAACTATTATCTATAATATTTTTAAAAATATAATTACTATTTATTCTGATTTAATATCTTCCACAACTCCGCTTTTATCAGCTCCTTTTGTAGGAACATCTGCTCCTTTTAAATAAGTAGGTAAATTTAATCCTGCCATATTAAATAGGTCATTCAATGGCGGAACAGTTTTCATCATACCTGAAACAAAGTTTGCTGTAGAATTGTTTCCATTAGCATTATCGCCATTGCCCGAATCCCAAACTGTAATTTTATCAATTTTAATATTTTTAACTGCTTCTACTTGTGTTTTTACCAATTTTGGTAATTTTTCGATTAACAACAACTGGAATGCTTTTGTAGGATCACCACCAGCAGCACTTACAACATCTTTATAACCTTCGGCTTGTTTGGTTAAAATCTCAAATAAACCTTTCGCCTCTGCTTCCATTTTTGCGAAAATTGCATCAGCTTCCCCTTTTGCTAACTCTCTAGTTTTTTCCGCTTCTGCTTGTGCTTCAATAATTGCACGTTGTTTAGCTATTTCAGCAGGAATTACCACATTGGCATTTTGAGTAGAAGGCTCACGTTCGGCACGTGCAACTTCAGCTTTTTGTTCGGCTATGTAAGATTCTTTTGATCGCCTTTACCATTTCGAACCAAATTACAGAAATAAAACCGATTGAAATACTTGTTAAAAGTTGATATAAATTTAAGGTTTCAAATTCAAAAAATTGAGTTAATGGATTTACATAAAAAATTAATCCTACGATTGTTATTGTGAAAAAAACAATAAATAAAACCATATTGTTTTTATACTTTAAAGTTGTTAAAACAGAATAATAAAATGAACGATTGATTAATGTTAGAAAAATATTTGCTGTAATTAAAACAGTAAAAACCATTGTGCGCGTTATAGTTTGATTGTAGTTATTTGCTACTGCTAACTGATAAATAAACAATGTACCAGCAGTTATAATTAAGCCCTGTAGAATGCTAATTAAAAGTTCCTTAAAATTAAAAAATGTATTGGATAAAGGTTTAGGTTTTTGCAACATTGTATTAGGCTCTAGTGGTTCATTTTCGTAAATGATGGAGCAAGTTGGGCCCATAATTAACTCTAAAAAAATGATGTGTATAGGAGAAAAAATATTAGGGTAAACCCAACCCAGTATTAATGGAATAAATACTGTTAAAATAATGGGAATGTGAATAGAAATGATGTATTGAATTGCCTTTTTTAGATTAGAATATATTTTCCTTCCCATTGCCACAGCATCTACCATTTTAGATAAGTCATCCTCTAATAAAATTAAGGAAGCTGCTTGTTTAGCTATTTCCGTCCCTTTTTTGCCCATTGCAATACCAATATGTGCAGCTTTTAAAGCAGGCCCATCATTTACGCCATCACCAATCATTGCAACTATTTGATTGTTAAATTTTAAGGCGTTAATTATTTTTAGCTTTGCTTCGGGAAACATTCGGGTGAAAATAGCAGTTTCCATAACACAAGTTTGTAACTCTTTATCAGATAGTTTCATTAATTCATCTCCCGAAATGGTTTTATCATAATTTTTAAAACCAATTTGTTTTGCAATAGAAGTTGTTGTGGCGGCATTATCACCTGTAATTATTTTTACTTGTATTCCCGAGGTATAAAAATCTTCCATTACCTGCTGAATATTATTTTTGGGAGGATCATAAAAAGCAACAATTCCCTTAAATTCAAAAGGTAAATCTTGTTGTTGAGAAGGGTATTCTGTACCTATAAAATTGGATACACCCACTCCTAAAACTCTATATCCTTCTGAGGCTAAGAGCTCAATGGCAGTATGAATTTGTTGAGTTTCGGTTTCGTTAAGATTACACACTTTGATTAATGCTTCGGGAGCACCTTTTGCAGCAATAATCTTACTACCATTGTTACCCAAAAAGATGTGTGTCATCATGGGAGGTTTACCACTTAATGGATATTCGTGAACTAATTTATAATTAAGTCGTTCGTCAATTTGATTTAATTTTTTATAAGCTTGATGTAAAGCCACTTCCATTGGGTCGAACGGCGTGGGTTCGCTAGCCCACATAGATAATTCTATAAGCTCTTTATCGTTATTATTTAATTCATCATCTAGGCTTACAATTGAATTATTTTTTAAAACAAACAGTTTTGCCAAACTCATTTTGTTTTGTGTAATTGTTCCAGTTTTATCTGTACAAATAACTGTAGCGCTTCCAAGAGTTTCTACAGTTTTAGTTTGTTTTACTAAAATTCCTAACTTCATTAAACGCCACGCACCAAGTGCCATAAAGGTGGTAAATGCAACAGGAATTTCTTCGGGTACAACACTCATTGCTAAAGTAAGTGAATGAAGTAAGCTGTTTAAAATATGGTGTGATTGCCAATAATTTATACCCCAAACAAGTACAAAAATGATAGCTCCTACAATAGCCATCCATTTTACAAAATGAGATACTTGAATTTCTAAAGGAGTTTTTTCTTCGTTTATACCCTCTAAACTTTTTCCTATTTTTCCTAATTTGGTTTCATTACCAACTGCTGTAATTTGGGCAATGGCTAATCCACTAGCTACAATGGTTCCGCTGTAAACGAATTTGTTTTTTATATCCTTAAAAACAGCAAAAGATTCTCCCGTAAGTATAGATTCATTTACCGAAAAATCGTTGGAGTGAACGATAATTCCATCTGCTATTATTGAAGTTCCTTCTTCTACTAACATAAAATCTCCCACCACTAATTCGTCGCTTTTTATCTCTATTATAATTTCGTTTCTTATTACTTTGCAATGTGGTTGTGATAGATCTTTTAATTTTTCGAGGGCATTTTTGCTTCGAGAATCTTGGTATAAAGAAATGGAAATGATAAATAAAATGGCTACAACCATAAAAATACCATTGCCTGTTTGCCCACTAATAAAATAGATTGTAGAGGCAACCAATAACAAGATAGTCATTGGTTCATTAACTATTCGAAATAAAACATCAAAAAGTGTATTTTGTTTTTTGAATTTAAGCGTGTTGCGTCCAAATTTTTCCCTCGATAAATTTACTTGCTCGGCATCTAATCCTTTTATATTAAATTGATTTAGTGGCATTTAACGCTTGCTGTTTTATTTAAAAATTGATTTTGAAACTTTTTTAATCGTTATCAATTTCACTTTTTGTACTTTCATGATTTGGAGTTACTGTTTCCTTTACAATTTCTGAATGTTTGATTTGTCCTCCCAAATATCCTGTTTTTGCGACTAGTCCGAAACTAACTAATGAAATAAAAAGCATAACAAATGCAACGGTTCGTGTTGCAAAAGATTTTTTTAATGTTAAAAATATTCCTAATATAGAAGTTACTCCTAATACAATTAAGGAAAATAAAGCGAAGATTGCAAAATCCTCGTGTGTTTCGATAGTAGATTTTATGATACCTGGTAAATGTTCAACACTTTCTTCGGCTGCTTCACCGGTTAAATAGGCAATACCAGCTCCAAAGGAAGAAATAATAAATAGTCCATAAGCCGCAATTATTGTTTGATTACTTTTTGTCCAAATACCGTAAGAGAGAACAAGTCCACCTAAAATAGAACCGAATATCGGTAAGTGGGTAATTAATAAGTGAATATGTGTTAGATTCATTATAAG
>JBEEPA010000213.1:0-3970 GCA_041191385.1 Bacteroidota bacterium
AATTGGTTAGGGATGTTTTAGCAGGTGAAGGGGTTCAAATTTTTAATGTAACTTTCACTGGTTTTCCAAGACAAAGGGGTGAATTTAGCGGAGGCAATATTGGACTAAACAATGGTATAATTTTATCTACGGGTACAGTATTAGATGAACAAAATGCCTCTGGAATGAAGCTGGGTCCAGTTGGTCCAAATAATAATTCTGGCGGAACTTCCATACAATATACACCAGTTATCAGAGATCAAGATTTAGCTAATTTAGCGGGTAGGCCATTAAGTCAAACTTTTGATGTTGCATTTATCGAATTTGATTTTATTCCAGAAGGAGATTCTATAAATTTTAGATATGTTTTTGCTTCTGAAGAATACCCTAAAAATTTTGGAACACCAGGAGCAAATAATGCAAATGATGTTTTTGGTTTTTTTATTTCTGGTCCAGGTTTTACAGGGAAACAAAATATTGCTTTATTGGATGATGGTATAACAGGTGTATCCTTAAATACTATCAATCCTGTGAATAACAATAATTTATATATTGATAATGGAACAGGATTTGAGAACACGCCCCAGTTTACGAATCCATTAGTTGTAAATTATAACGGTTTCACTAAAGTTTTAGTAGCAAAAGCTAAAGTAACTCCTTGCGAAACCTATAGATTAAAAATTGCTATTTGTGATATTTCAGACGAAAGGTTTGATACAGGTGTATTTTTAGAAGCAAATAGTTTAAAAAGTAAACCAAGATATTCATTGGAACAGCCAAAAAATTCTACAAATAACTCTTTAGATAACCAATTGATTGCGGGTTGTAAAACTGGAACATTTACTGTTAAAAGATCGGATAATCTAAATCAAATTTTAAACATTCCTTTTACAATTGAAGGAGATGCTGTTTTAGGTGTAGATTTTACTTTATCAAGTAATAATACAATTGTTTTAAATGCGGGTGATACAGCAAAAAATTTAATTATAACTCCAATTAATCATCTTGGTTTAACAAGTGCAAAAAAAATTATATTAGTTTTTGATAATCCTTTTATTTGCGCATCTGAAAAGTTTATAAAATTTGAATATGAAATATTACCTTTACCTGTATTGAATACACTTCCTCAAGTTGTTAATTCAAACTGTCCAAATCAACAAGTTACTATTCAGGCTAATGTGCAAGGCGGTGTAGCTCCTTTGGTTTATTCTTGGACTGGTAATACTTCAACTACAAATCAAATTACAGTAACACCTGTAGCAAATTCTACTTTTAATTATACTGTTTCGGATGCATGTGGACAGTCTCGGAATGGAAGTGTACAGGTACAAATATCACCATATACACCTTTAAATATTTCAGGTAATACTCCACCAATAACACAATGTAAAGGCGATACTGTTGTTTTAATTCCAACCGTAACTGGAGGAGGAGGAGATTATGAATTTTCTTGGAGTTTTGGAGCAACTGATAGTGTTGTTAAATATCCAGTTACTAAAAATGAAACTGTATTTGTAACAGTAAAAGATAGATGTAATTTTACCATCAACAGAAATTTTACTTTAGATTTAAATTATCCTACTTTTAGTGTTGATGGTGGATCAAATCAATCAGTTTGTGTTGGGAATCAAATAACACTTGATGCTAATGCAACTGGAGGTAAAAAAGGGAATGGAGATTATAAATATTTTTGGAATGGAGTACAAGGTAAATCTAGAAATTTTACAGTAAATCAAAACACTAGTTTTATTGTGGAAGCATTCGATTCTTGCGGAATTATTTCAGCTAAAGATACTGTTTTTGTTACAATAAATCAACCTACTGCAAACTTTGATATTTTAGCTTCAGCTTTTGAAATCGGACAAAGGATTGATTTTGTTAATCGAGCTTCTTTAGATGTTGTTACGGTTGTTTGGTCATCTAGCGATGGACAAACAGATTCAAGAGAGAACACATTTTTTACTTATAATAACGATGGTTTGTATTCTGTTACTCAAACTGTTTCTGATCAAAATGGCTGTAAGGATTCATTAACAAAACAATTCGAAATTACGCTTCCTTTATTTTATTTTTTCCCTAACTCTTTTACGCCAAATGGAGATTCAGAAAATGATATTTATTTAGGTAAGGGGACAGGAATTTTTACTTTTAATATGATTGTTTTTGACCGATGGGGCACCGAAATTTTTGTGAGTAATGATGAAAATATTGGTTGGGATGGAAATTTTGCGAATGGAAATCCAGTACCTCAAGGTGTGTATGTTGTAAAATATAAAATTACAGGAAGTTCCAAGCGAGTATTAGAGGGTGTTGTACCAGTTACTTTATATAGATAAACTTTAATTCACTTTATTTTTTCTCTAATATTTTTTCTAAAGCAAACATTTCATCTCTAAATTTTGTTGCAGATGCGAAATCCAATTCCTTCGCAGCTTTTTGCATTTGTTCTTTCACCATTTCAATATTTTTAAGAATTTGGTCCTTACTCATAAACTGAATGACTGGGTCTGCTGCAATTGCTGGGGTTTCCTCTGGAATAGTTCCATAAACATTAAATGCCGATTTTTTGTTTTTGCGCAGTGCTTGTGGTTGGATATTATTATCTTGATTGTATTTTTCTTGTAAAGTTCTTCTTCTGTTGGTTTCATCAATTGTTTTATGCATAGATTCTGTAATTTTATCCGCATACATTATAACTCTACCATTTAAATTTCTTGCTGCTCTACCAACGGTTTGAGTTAAAGAACGCTCAGATCGTAAAAAACCTTCTTTATCAGCATCTAAAATTGCAACTAATGAAACTTCAGGTAAATCCAAACCTTCACGTAATAAATTTACACCTATCAATACATCAAAATGTCCTTGTTTTAACTTTTGAATAATATCTATTCTATCAATTGTGTCCACGTCCGAATGAATGTATGCTGCAGAAATCTTTAATCTATCTAAATATTTGGATAATTCTTCAGCCATTCTTTTTGTTAAAGTAGTAACCAAAACTCTATCACCTTTTTTTACAGTTTCATCTATTTCTTCTAATAAATCATCTACTTGATTATGAACTGGTTTTATTTCAATAATGGGGTCTAAAAGTCCAGTTGGACGGATAACTTGTTCAACAATAACACCTTCACTTTTTTCTAACTCATAATCAGCAGGTGTTGCAGAAACATATAAAACTTTTTTTACCAAACCATCAAATTCTTCAAATTTTAAGGGGCGATTATCCATTGCAGCTGGTAACCTAAAGCCATATTCAACTAAATTTATTTTTCTGGATTTATCACCACCATACATCGCTTTAATTTGAGGGATTGTAACATGGCTTTCGTCAATAAACAATAAAAAATCTTGAGGGAAATAATCTAATAAACAAAACGGACGAGCACCAGGTTTTCGTCCATCAAAATATCTCGAATAATTTTCAATACCACTACAATATCCTAATTCTCTAATCATTTCTAAATCGTATTCTACCCTGTCTAACAAGCGTTTAGCTTCCATAACTTTACCTTCACGATTAAAAAAGTCAACCTGTTTCATCAAATCATCTTGGATATTTTTGATGGCATCTTGTAATCGATGAGAAGAAGTAACAAATAAATTTGCAGGATATAACTTAAAAGTTCTTAAATGGCCTTCACTTTTTCCAGTTTCAGGATCAATTTTTTCAATACTTTCAATTTCATCACCCCAAAATGAAATCCGAATCGCATAATCGAGGTAAGCAGGAAAAACATCAACAGTATCACCTTTAACTCTAAATTTACCTTGATTAAATTCCATATCTGTTCTTTCGTACTGAGAACCAACTAACAAACGTAAAAAATGATTGCGTTCGATAACTTTACCTTCGCCTAAATCAATCATATTAGCAGCAAAATCCTCGGGATTTCCCATACCGTAAATACACGAAACGCTAGAAACGATTATAACATCTGTTCTGCCCGAAATCAAGGAAGAAGTTGCGCTTAAACGTAATTTTTCAATT
>JBEEPA010000214.1:0-6314 GCA_041191385.1 Bacteroidota bacterium
TAATTTCCTCACAATCCATTTTTTTTTGAAATTAAACACACTCTAATACCTTATTAAAAGAATTCAACAGCTACAAATAAAGGTTTAAATTGTTATAAAATACTTAAAATAATTGTAAAACAACATATTAACATTAAATCAGATACACTTTCAATTAATCTTTGAGTGGAAAAATATTGATTATTTTAATTAATTAACCATGAAAATCGAAAATTTGTTTTTACATTTACATGGTTAATTTATGTTTTATGTATAATAGATATGCAGCTAAAGACTTGTTGGAATTGTTGGAAGAGTTTCCTGCTATTGCGATAGTGGGGCCCCGACAAGTGGGTAAAACTACTTTGGCAAAATGGTTAATTTCGGAGTTAAAAAAAGATTGTATTTATTTGGATTTAGAAAATCCTAGAGATGAACTAAAATTACAAGATCCTATTTTGTTTTTTGAAAACAACATGGATAAATGTATCATTTTAGATGAAATACAACGCAAAAAAGAATTGTTCCCGATTTTACGGTCGGTTATTGACGAAAACCGTGTGCCTGCAAGATTTATTTTACTAGGTTCTGCATCGCCCGATTTAATTAGAGATAGCTCCGAATCCCTTGCTGGAAGAATTTTTTACCAAGAGCTTACTCCGTTTCATTTGCTGGAATTGAATGAAAATTTCGATTTAAATCAGTTGTTTTTAAGAGGAGGTTTTCCCAGTTCGTTGTTTTCCAAATCGGATGCGATGAGTTTTAAATGGCGAGAAAGTTTTGTACAAACTTATGTAGAACGAGATTTACCCTTATTAGGACTTCAATTAGATCCTATTGAGGCACGTAGAATTTTAAAAATACTAAGTAACTTAAACGGTCAGCTGTTAAACTATGCCTTTATAGCAAAATCCTTAGGCTTAACTGCACCAACCATAAAAAGATATGTTAGATTTTTAGAACAAGCTTTTATAATTGATGTATTAGAGCCATATAGTGGCAACATTACTAAACGCCTCACCAAAGCTCCAAAAGTATACATTAAAGATTGTGGGATTGCAAACTATATGTTAGGAATACTCAATTTTAACGATTTATTAGGTCATCCAAAAGCAGGAGATTTATGGGAAGGATTTGTATTACAACAAATTAAAGCCATTTTGCCATCCAATATTGATTTATGCTTTTACCGATCGCATAATGGTGCTGAAATAGATTTTATTTTAAGTTTTCCTAATAATAAAAAGATTGGGATTGAGGTTAAATTTAGTTCGGTTCCTAAACTTACGCGTGGAACTTATGAAGTTATGAGTGATTTAAATTTATCGCATGTATTTGTGGTGGCACCCAATACAGATAATTTTATGATTAACAAGGATATAGAAGTTGTGAATTGTAGAGATTTATGCAATACATTGATAGAGAAATATTTTAATTAACCATGAAAATCGAAAATTGAATTTTCGATTTTCATGGTTAATTTTAAAAAAAACTACCTTAAAACCTCGGATTCTATCTTAATATAAACTGGGTAAAATTAAACACATTAAAAATTCCCCCACTCCGTCCTGCGGACACCTCGCCCCAAAATGGCGAGGAGTTAGCGGTGTGCAGTTGCACGTTTTTTAAAAGCTAATAAAAATCCCTACAAGCCATTTTGTTTTTTGGTGCCTTTTATGGCGGGATGTTGGGTGGGATTATCGGGCCAGGCGTGTTTGGGGTAGCGTTGTTTGAGTTCTTTTTTTACTTCGAAATAAGTGCTTTTCCAGAAATTTGCCAAATCGCTGGTGATTTGTACAGGTTTATAGGCAGGGGATAATAAATGGAGTAACAAAGTATTTTTTCCATTGTTTATCCGCGGACTTTCATTTAATCCGAAAATTTCCTGAATACGCACCGCTAAAATTGGCGCGCTGGCATCCGTTGAGTATTGTAAAGTGATTTTGGAACCGCTAGGCACCTCTAATTTTGCAGGTGCTTTTTGTTGCAACTCTTGCTGTAAATTATAATCTAGCTGATTAAGTAAGATTTGATGTAAATCGATTTTTTGAACATCCACATTGGTTTTACAATTTCGCAAGTACATCCCTAAAATTTCGTTTGCATTTTGCAAAATATACTCCGTACTAAAATCCCTCCATTTATCGGCATCATCATGCGTTTTTAAAAAAAACAAACGATTTTGCAACTGCAAAACATCCTCCGAAAAATTTAACAAATGCACCCCTTCTTTTTGCAACACTTTTACCAAAACATCCACCACCTTATCCGGATTAATTTGTGTGATAGGCGAAGATTTTAACACCAAGGAACCCAATCGCAAATCCTTACTCGCTACCAATCCACCCTTTTTAGTATTCCATTCCAATACCTCCTTTTCCTTTAACAAATCCGATAAATCCCTAGGATCCAAAGGCGAAGCCAAAAAAATCTTCCCCATACCATCCCTTGCATCCACGTGCGCAATAGCCAAACAAGGCTCGTGCGCCAAATCGTCCTTGTGCCCCAACATCGCTAAATTTCCGCCAGATAATTGAAACTGCGCATTATTTCCGGGGCGCGCCATACCAATACGCTCCGGATAAGCATGTACCATTAAAAAACCCGTAGTTTTACCATCGGGAAAATCGTTGTTTTCCTCCACCTTACACAATTTGCGGTATTGCTCGGCTATTTTAGCAATTTTACCAAAAGAACGATTGAACGATTTTTGCGCCCTTTGTTTGCGCAAAGCCTCAATTCGCAAATTAATATCCACTCCAGCTTCTCTTCCCAAAGGATCTTTTTCCTCCAACAAAGCCGCAATATCCGTAGCCAAATGTGTTAAATTGTGCTCCTGCGCTTTAATTAACAAATGCGCAATACGCGGGTGACAAGCCAAGGATTGCATTTGTTTGCCATGCGGCGTAATTTTGCCGTCTTCCGTAGCCCCCAAATCATCCAATAAACTAAAAGCCTGCGTAATATTTTTAAGTGGCGGAACTGTTAACCACGGCATATCCAAATAATTTACAACACCCCATTGCGCTAAATCCAACGCTAAAGAAGCCAAATCTGCCTCCAAAATTTCGGGTTTACGAAACTCCTGTAACTGATGCTGTTGCGCCTTATTCCACATACGGTAACACACCCCAGGTTGTAAACGCCCCGCACGGCCTGCACGCTGATTGGCGCTATCCATGGAAATAGGCAAGGTTTCTAATTTAGACAAACCACTTTTGGGTTCAAAAACCTGTTTGCGCACATAACCACAATCCACCACCACCGTAATTCCCTCGATAGTTAAACTGGTTTCGGCAATAGAAGTAGCTAAAACCACCTTGCGATTGCCCTTGCTAGAAGGTAAAATTGCCCTTTGTTGCAAACTAAAAGGCAAAGCGCCATACAACTCGTGAATTTCAATATCCGAAGATAAATTTTGCAACAAACTAGCACATTTTTTAATTTCCCCCTCACCCGGTAAAAAAACTAAAATATCTCCTTTTTGCTCTTGCAAAGCCCTTTTAATTACAAAACTGGTACTTTCGGGCAACGAAAAAATATCGGTACTATCGGTATAAATATGCTCTACAGGATACATTTTTCCTGTACTTTCCACCACTGGCGCTTGAAGTAAATTTTGTAAATCTTGTAAGTTTAAAGTAGCCGACATAACCAAGATTTTTAAATCGGGACGTAAAACTTCTTGCGCTTGTAAACAAAAAGCCAAAGCCACATCGGCATGGATATTACGTTCGTGAAACTCATCAAAAATCACCAATGCCACACCTTCCAAAGCATTGTCGTTTTGCAACATACGAGTTAAAATCCCCTCCGTAACTACCTCAATTTTAGTGTTTTTAGAAATTTTAGATTCGAAACGAATGCGATAACCCACCGTTTCGCCCACTTCCTCGCCTAAAATTTGCGCCATACGTTGCGCCAACGTTTTAGCCGCCAAACGCCTAGGTTCTAATAATATGATTTTTTGATTACCCAACCACTCCTCCTGTAACAAAACCAAAGGTACTACCGAGCTTTTTCCCGCTCCTGGAGGGGCACTTAGTAAAACTTTTTGGTGATTTTGAAGTTGTATTTTTAACGTAGGCACTACCTCATTTACGGGTAGATAAAGATTATTAAAATTCATAATGTCAAAAATAAACAGATTGATTTACTTTTGAATAATAATATCAATTATTTAAATTACTGATTAACCTCAATCTTATTTGTATGTTTTTTTATTAAAAAAGTAACTTTTATTTATCCCCACTCCGGCTACACCACCTCACTCGAGAGCAAAGAGTTTCGTACAGTACCATTAAAACAATTTAGCTCTTTTTAACCAGCCCGTAACACTGTAACGTGGGACACTGGTTTTTAGTACTTCGTGATAAAATTTTGAGCTATCAAAAAACACCAAAGTATTTGACAATGGCGGAACGGTAAGGGTTTGATTATCGGTATAAATTACCAATTCGCCCCCATGATTGGGTTGCCAATTATCGTTTAAATAAAAAACTACCGAAAACAAACGGGCATCATCTTGTTTAAAAACATCTAAATGTTTTTGGTAAAATGTGCCGGGAGGATATACTGCAAAATGAAACTCGGAATCCTGAATACCCGCAAAACAATATCTGTTTAAAAAATTTTGTAAATCGTGAATACAATCGAAGTAGGATTGAACGCCTTGTTGCCCTTCATTTTGGTTTAGCCACAGTATTTCGTCACCACGAATGGATTCGTTAACCGCTTCACTACTATTTTGTCCGATGGCAGCCTTTTTAAACGCATTTTGCTGATAAGCCAAAAGCAATTCCTCGCGTAAAATTTGATATTTATCGAGAGGTAAAAAATTGTTTAAAATACAAAAACCGTTTTCGGCAAAATCATCTACGATTTTTTCGAAAACGGTTTCGTTTAACATAAAATTATTTTAAAAATATTACAAACCAAAAGCTTGTTTTACTTTATCTACATAATCTAATTTTTCCCAAGTAAACAATTCTACTTGCAACTCTTTTCTTTCTCCATAAGGCGTTTCAAAAATTTTGGTTACCACCTCATTTTTTCTACCCATATGTCCGTAAGCAGCAGACTCTAAATAAATTGGATTACGTAATTTTAAGCGTTGTTCGATAGCATACGGACGCATATCGAAAATTTGCGATACTTTTTGAGCAATTTCACCATCGCTTAAACCAACTTTAGCAGTACCGTAAGTATTTACAAAAATACCCATTGGCTCCACCACTCCAATTGCATACGAAACTTGAACTAAAACCTCATCACACAAACCTGCAGCAACTAAATTTTTAGCGATATGACGCGTAGCATAAGCAGCAGAACGGTCCACCTTTGAAGGATCTTTACCACTAAAAGCACCACCACCGTGCGCACCTTTACCACCGTAAGTATCTACAATAATTTTTCGGCCTGTTAAACCAGTATCTCCATGCGGACCTCCGATAACGAATTTTCCAGTTGGGTTGATATGGTATTTAATATCGCTGTTGAATAATTTAGTAATTTCTGGACGGTTGATACGAGAAATTACACGAGGAATTAAAATATTAATAATATCCTCTTTAATTTTCGCTAACATTTTAGCTTCCTCATCAAAATCATCATGTTGCGTACTTACCACAATTGCATCAATGCGAATAGGCTCGTTTTGCGCATTGTACTCGATAGTTACCTGAGATTTTGCATCAGGACGCAAATATTTAATTTCGTTATTTTCTCTTCTTAACTCTGCTAATTCTTTCACTAATAAATGTGAAATATACAAAGCTAAAGGCATATAATCCTCTGTTTCTTTCGTAGCATAACCAAACATCATCCCTTGGTCTCCAGCACCTTGTAACTCTGGATTTCCTCTATCAACCCCTTGGTTAATATCTTGAGATTGCTCGTGAATTGCAGATAATACACCACATGAATGAGCATCAAACATATACTCGCCTTTGTTGTAACCAATTTTATGAATTACATCACGTGCAATTTTTTGAACATCTAAATAAGTAGACGATTTAACCTCACCAGCTAAAATAACCTGTCCAGTGGTTACTAGCGTTTCGCATGCTACTTTCGAACTAGGATCAAAGGCCAAAAAGTTATCAATTAAAGCATCAGAAATTTGATCTGCAACTTTATCCGGATGACCTTCAGAAACAGATTCGGAAGTAAATAAATAATTCGACATAAGTTTTTTTTGATTTTGAAAATGATTACAAAGAGCGGTGCGGGGGGGATTCGAACCCCCGGACCGGTTACCCGATCGACAGTTTAGCAAACTGTTGGTTTCAGCCACTCACCCACCGCACCAATAAAAGAAATAACTCTTGTGGAAA
>JBEEPA010000215.1:0-6713 GCA_041191385.1 Bacteroidota bacterium
TTAAATTATAACAATTTACCCGATACTTTAACTATCGATCCAACTTTAACTTATGATATTACGGTACATACACTACCTCCTGTTTTTGCAGAAAATATCACTTTAAAAATGGGGGTACATAATACAATTCCTATCGAAACACCTCAGGGTAGTTTAAATTTTATTTCTAAAGGTGGAATTAATCAATTACAAGATATTACGGCAACAGTATATTTACCTCAAAATTGTGAACGTGTGAATATTCAAAAGGTAACTTCGCCCGAAAAATATATTGTTGGTAGTTATGATATCGAAATTGCAACTTTACCTCCCATTAAGGCTAGTGTTGAAATTCAACAAAGTAAAATTACAAATTTCGAAATTCCACAACCTGGCAATTTGGCTATAAAGGCGATGTACAAAGGTTATGGCGGGATTTATCATTTGGTAAATGGCAAGTTGGAGTTGGTGAAAAACTTGGATCCGGAGCAACTTAATCAAAATTATAAATTACAACCAGGAGATTATAAAGTGATTTATCGTTCCAAAAACGGTAACAGAACTTTTTATTCTGTTGAAAAAGATTTTACAATTAGTTCGGGGAAGTCCACACTAATCAATTTATAGTTATTAATTTAGCAAACTAAATATTTTACATACAATTTGAGTTAGTTTAACTCTGAAAATAACTAATACAATGAAACAATTTGAGGTTTTAGGAAAAAAAGATACTCGCTCGGGATTTGGAGCAGGGTTGTACGAATTGGGCAAAACTAACCCTAATGTGGTAGCTTTATGTGCGGATTTAGTGGGTTCGTTAAAAATGGAGGAGTTTATTGCACACTGTCCCGAAAGATTTATCCAAGTGGGTATTGCCGAGGCTAACATGATTGGTTTAGCTGCTGGTTTGGCTATTGGTGGTAAAATTCCTTTTGCAGGTACTTTTGCAAATTTTGCAACGGGTAGGGTATATGATCAAATTCGTCAATCGGTTGCTTACTCGCATAAAAATGTAAAAATTTGTGCTTCGCATGCTGGTTTAACTTTAGGTGAAGATGGTGCTACACACCAAATTTTAGAGGATATAGGTTTGATGAAAATGTTGCCCGAAATGACTGTGATTAACACTTGTGATTATAACCAAACTAAAGCGGCTACAATTGCTATTGCGGATCATTACGGACCAGTTTACCTTAGATTTGGTCGTCCTGCGGTGCCAATTTTTATTCCTGAAAATCAAAAGTTCGAAATTGGTAAAGCTTTATTGTTAAGCGAAGGTGCGGATGTTACAATTTTTGCAACCGGACACATGGTTTGGAAAGCAATTGAGGCGGGTTACGAATTAGAAAAAATGGGGATTTCTGCCGAAATCATTAATATTCATACTATTAAACCTTTGGATAACAACGCAATTATTGCAAGTTTAGCTAAAACTAAATGTGGTGTAGTTTGCGAAGAGCACCAATTATTGGGTGGTTTAGGCGAAAGCATCGCGCAAGTAACAGCTCAAAATTTATTAACTCCTTTAGAGTTTGTTGCTGTAAACGATTCTTTCGGCGAAAGTGGAACGCCAGATGAATTAATGAAAAAATACGGTTTAACTACCGAAAACATCATCCAAAAAGCAAAAGCAGCAGTAGCTCGCAAAGCATAACAATACCTGTTATTTTATAAAAAGCCCTTTGCAAAATTTGCAAAGGGCTTTGCTTTTTTCTTAATATCAAACCTCGCCCGAGGGCAAGTAGTTAGCGGTGAGCTATCGCACGTTTTTTATTTTCTATTGCAATTTTTAATAATAGCTTTGCTATTATTTTTAACGGGAGTGTACGTAACTCCTCGCCATTGAGGGCGAGGTGTCCGCAGGACGGAGTGGGGGTAAATAAAAAATCATACTGCTATGATTGCGGGGAATCATTTAATTTTTAATTTAAATTTGATGAAATGGATTTTTATTTTAAATTTGAAGAAATTAAAAGTTACCATTTCGTGGTTAAAAAACCTGCTTCAAGTAATGAAAAAATACCCGCAAGTTTTAATACCCGTTATCGGGAACCGAAATGTTACCATTTATTAAAAATGAATTCAAAGCAATAATTAAAATAAAAAATCGTTAAAGATACAAATTGAAAATAATTTATATGGTTGAAAATTACATTTTATTAATTAATGTTTAACTTTTAAAAATTTGTAAAATGAGAAATGTATTTTTATTGGGAATAATCGTAATTATTCTAATTTCCTCATGTAAAAAAGAAGAGGATGTAATTGAGCAACCAACGACTAAAAGTGTTGATTATACGCCATTAACTGTTGGGAATTTTTGGGTATATGAAAATTATTCGATTGACACACTTGGTAATGAAACAGTTTTAATACAAAAAGATAGTATCGTTGTTGATAGGGATACCGTTATTGGTTCCTATACATATTTTATTCTTGAAGGCACAAGCTATCCAACAATTAATGTTTGGGGAATTGTTGATATTGTTCGTGATTCTTCCGATTATTTAGTAAATGAAAGAGGACAAATATTATTTTCCAGTGATAATTTTTCAGGTATTTTAAGTGAAAAGATTGAAATTTATAATTCAGATACTTTATACACATTAAGTTATCAAATGGAAACTGTTAGTGGTTCAATTGTTGTTCCTGCTGGAACTTTTGATGATATTTTAAATTATAAAGGAGTTTTGTTAAGGTATAAACCAACTAACGCCAATAATCCAGAATATTACAACAATTATTTTGCACCTGATATTGGAAAAATAGTTGAGACATGGTCTTATCTTAGTAACCCTACTTTATATCAGAAAAGATTGATTAATTACAATATTCAGTAATCTAAGAATATTTTTCGTTTTTTTGATTTAAAAATAACAAATGGTAACATTTTGTATAAGTAATGGCAGGTAAAGTGCTAAATATCAAGGTTTGTAGCCCGCTCAAACTGCGTAGCGGTTTGACAGGAAAGTACTACGCAATCTGCCACTACTCATACAATTCACCGTTATGTGGCATTTTAAAAGACAAGAAGACAAATAAAAATGACTGAAAACAATTTTGACATAAAACTATTAGACCTTCATTGGATAAAGGACATTGACGATCCGACTGACCTTGGTGCACACGGAAGCGTTTTTGTCAGGATTGGTAACGAAATCGTTGCGGACAAAGACCTTTAGACGTAACAGTAAGTTCAACTGCACTATATTTAATGCGGACAATAAAGGACAATTACAAAAAAGACGACTTTGCAAGTCAATTGCTTCCTAAAACAATTGAGGTTAAAGAGGTTGAATTTGAAAAGGGAAAACTAGTAAATATTTCAGAAATAAAGAATTATCCAAAATTAGATACCGACAATAAAGAGATAAAACACACTGCAGAACTTGCCCATAATGAAAACGTAAAGTATATTCTTCATTTTTTCAAAAACCATTTAAAAACTTGATAATTCTTACTGGTGCTGGTTCTTCTATGGATGAAAAGGGCTTTCATTGGTTCAACTATCGGAATTAAAGGATTTACTTTTCAAGTTTATACAATTGAAATGCACCATTCCAACGCCACCGAATGAATCATTCCCACACAAACTGTAGCTTATTTTATTTAAATTTTAAATATTCATTGTTTTGGAAGGGGTCGTTGTTTACTAAAAATGGGCCATCTAAATCTACAAAGTCAGCCAAAGCACTTAATTCGCTGGCTGCGTTAACGGCTACGGAGGATTCCGACATACAGCCTAACATTGTAATTAAACCCATGGATTTTGCTTTCGCTAACGAGTTATACGCTTCCATAAGTCCGCCACTTTTCATTAGTTTTACATTAATTCCGTCAAAACATTCGGCAACTTTTTCAAGATTTGCTATACTTTGATAAGATTCATCTGCAATCAACGGAATTTTACTTTTTTGTTTTAACCATCGGTGTGCTTCTAAATCATTTTTGTCAAAAACTTGCTCCAAATATTGCACCTTACACTCGGCTAAAAAATCGGCAAATTTCAAAGCTAATTTTTTATCGCTAAATCCCTGATTGGCATCTACCACAAAAGGTTTATCCGATAAATTCCTAAAATTTTCTACAATGCTAAAAGCGTATTCTTGGTTTACTTTTAATTTAAAATAATGCGCTTCGTGCGCTTCGTTAATTTTTTGTTGCATTTCGTCCAAACTACCCATTCCAATAGTGATAGAAGTGTTTTTTTGTACAGAAGGCAAACCATATAAATGGCTAATACTAGAATTTAATTGCGTAGCTAAATAGTTATGTAAAGCAATATCTAAAGCACAAATACTAAAGGTATCTTGCGGAAATTTTGATTTCACAGCATACAAATATGTATGTAATTCCTCTAAACTATTAATGTTGTTAGGTAAATTAACTTTGGAAATAAAACTTTTAAAAGTTTCCACATTTTCGGCAACATAAGGCGGAAAAGCAGCCTCTCCCCAAGCACTTATACCTTCGTGTTTTAATTGTAAATACACCACATCGGTTTGGGTACGTAAAGTATGTGCAATTTTAAACGGATGTTTAAACTGTAATTGATAAGGAAATACTTTGTATTGCATTTTTTTTTATTAAAGTCACAAAATTAATCATTCTTTTGTGATATCAACTTCAATAATTAATTTGTTAATTAAATCGAATTAAAAATGCCGTGCTGTTGGGTTGGGAATTTTTATTTTAAATTCGTAACAAATTATTGGTTATGCAAAAAAATGTTTCGGAAAATTTAGTAGAGGATTGGGATGTTTTTAGTGGGGAAGATGAAATTGTGGTTACGGGTGCTAAGGAGCATAATTTAAAAAATGTAAGTGTTAAAATTCCTCGTAATCAATTGGTTGTTATTACGGGTTTAAGTGGTAGTGGTAAATCTAGTTTGGCTTTTGATACTATTTTTGCCGAGGGACAACGCCGTTACATGGAAAGTTTTAGCGCTTATGCGCGCCAATTTATGGGGGATATGAAAAAACCTCAGGTGGAAACCATCACAGGTTTAAGTCCGGTTATTGCCATCGAACAAAAAACTACGTCTAAAAGTCCGCGTTCTACCGTAGGTACAGTAACAGAAATATACGATTTTTTACGTTTGTTATTTGCACGTACAGCCACTGCATACAGTTATGTTTCGGGCGAGGAAATGATTAGTTATACTACTGCCGAAATCGACGAGTTAATTAAAAAGGACTACGCTCAAAAGCGTATAAATATTTTGAGTCCGTTGGTAAAAGGTCGTAAAGGGCATTACCGCGAAATGTTTGATAAATACGCTAAATTGGGTTTTGCCAAAATGCGAGTGGATGGCGAAATTGTGGATATCGTAAAAGATATGAAGGTGGATAGGTATAAAATTCATGATATCGAGCTGGTTGTGGATAGGATTTTGGTAGATGATATTTCTTCCGAAAGGTTAAGTGCCTCTATCGTAAAAGCTTTGGAATTGGGAGAAGATGAAATTATGATTGTGGAGCACGGGAGCAATAAAGCTAGATATTTAAGTAAGTTGCTAACTTGTCCAACTTCGGGTATTTCCTACGCTCCGCCCGAGCCCAATTTATTTAGTTTTAACTCGCCCTACGGAGCTTGCCCTACGTGTAAAGGTTTGGGTGTTTTGCATCAGTTCGATGAGGAAAAAATTATGCCTAATCAAGCATTAAGCATTAAAAACGGGGCTATTTTACCTTTGGGTAAATACAAAAAAAACTACATTTTTACTAAAATAGAGGAATTAGCGGCGGAATACAATTGCAGTTTGGATAAACCTATCAAGGATTTACCTAAGGATTTTATAAATACCCTATTAGCTGGCGATAGCAACGATGGCGGTTTTGAGGGTGTGATGAATCATTTAGAGCAAATGCAGGAATATGATCCTACAAAAGTATGGTGGTTACGCAATTATATGCAGGAACAAACTTGTACAGATTGTAATGGCGCGCGTTTAAAAAAGGAATCTTTACATTTTAAAATTGGCGGAAAAAATATTGCGGAAGTATGTAGTTTGGATATTATTGAACTAATAGATTGGGTGGAAAATGTTCCTAAAGTAATTAGGGGAAATGAACTGGTGGCGAAAGAAATTTTAAAAGAAGTACACCAAAAATTATTGTTTTTAAAAAATGTTGGATTAGAGTATTTAAGTCTTAACCGTAGTGCCAAAACTTTATCGGGTGGGGAAAGCCAAAGGATACGCCTTGCAACCCAAATAGGCTCGCAGTTGGTGGGTGTCTTGTATATTTTAGATGAGCCTAGTATTGGTTTGCACCAAAGGGATAATCAAAAATTAATCGATTCTTTATTGTCGTTAAAAAACAATGGAAACAGTGTTTTGGTGGTGGAGCACGACCAAGAAATCATGGAAAAAAGCGATTATATCATTGATGTAGGACCAAAAGCGGGGGTAAATGGCGGACAAATTATAGATGCCGGACATATCAACGATTTAAAGAATACCCAATCCACTACTTATCAATATTTAAAAGGAATTAAAAAAATTGAAGTACCCAAGGAACGCCGCAAAGGCAATGGTTTAGCTATCGAAATTAAGGGTGCTACAGGGCATAATTTAAAGGGTGTTACTATTAAAATCCCTTTGGGTACTTTTACATGTGTTAGCGGAATTTCGGGTAGCGGTAAATCATCGTTAATTAATGGTACATTGGTGCCTTTGTTGTTTAATCATGTGTACAACTCTAAAACGCCACCTTTGCCATTTAAAGAGGTTA
>JBEEPA010000216.1:0-14270 GCA_041191385.1 Bacteroidota bacterium
ATTAATATAGATAGCTTTGTAAGAAAAGGCATACTAGAGCCACAATATGAGTATTTAAAAATTCCATTTTTAGGATTAAAATCTTCAGACGAAGTAAAATTATACTTTTCAGATATTAGAAATTTCATTCTTAATTTAAATAAACATTAATCTGTAAAATAAAACTTCAGTAAAATAATCAGAAAAATTTTAAATTATTATTCTAATTTTTTTACTAGTTAATCAAATTTAAACATAAAACACTAAATTCGCGAAATAAGATATTTGCATGCGTTTACTTTTTATACTTATTTTTTGCAATTTTATTGGCTGGGCACAATTGGATAATACTGTATTTAACCTAGAAAATAACCAAGACAGCTTGGCTATTAAAAGATTTAAATGGCAACTAAATGGTTTTTCGTATTTTAAAAACAACGAATATTTTAATGAAATTGTAAAAGGTCAAACTTTTTTTGGCAATCAAATTACACCAAAATTACAATGGAATCCTAGCAAAAAATGGCAAATTAATGGAGGATTTTTTATCGCAAAAGAATTTGGAAACAACGAAAAATATACTGCCACTCCTATTTTTAACCTAAAATACAATTATAAAAATGTTCGATTTATTTTTGGAAATTTAGAAAGTGATTTACAACATAAAATCATTGAACCTTTGTATAATTTCGAACGCATTTTTTCACCCAATAGATTAGAGGAAGGTATGCAACTAATCGTTAACCGTAAAAAAATATATGCAGACACATGGGTAAATTGGTTACTAAAAGAAAGAAATAATACTACAACAAGAAATGAAAAAATTGAAGGAGGTGCTGTAGTGCATTTAAGCCTTTTAAATGCTAAGCATTTTAAAATTAAAGCAATTAGCAATAGTTTGGTTTACCATCAAGGCGGACAAAATTTTAACACACCATTTTCCACCTATACTACACTGCATCAGTCTGTTGGATTAAATTTAGCTTGCGAAATGGATAAAGAAAATTTTGTACAAAAAATATCAACCGAAAATCATTATATATTTTACCAAACACAATCAGATTCCTTGGGTTTTACAAATGGAAATGCACAATATTATAATTTAACAACATCAACCAAATGGGGTGATTTTGTTTTGAGTTATTGGTATGGCAAAAACTTTATAAATCCAATGGGTGGCGATTTGTTTAGTGGTGTAAGTAGATGGCAAAATTACAAAGAAGAAAACCGAAGATTATTGTTTTTACGTTGGATGAAAAATATATATTGGGACGATAATTTAGCCTTTACACTTCGCGCCGAACCATATTATGATTTAAACAAAAAATTATTGGAATACAGTTTTTCCATTTGTTTAAACTATTGGATTGGTAGATAATTTATTTAATTTTTAAACTGTAAAATAATATCGTTTTAGCATATCTTACATTTTCATTAGAATTTTGTGCAAAACGATTCATTTTTTCTCTATTAAAAAATGAATTAAAAATTTTAGATTCATTTTGTTGGGCAATATCCATAGCCCCCTTAAATATTTTATCCGAAAAAGTAGGTGCAAAAGGAGCTGTAGGAAATCTACTCTTATGAATTTCAATAGTTTTAGCAGGCACGTATGGTTTAATAATTTTTTTAAACAAATACCTTGTTTTACCTTTAAAAGCAATTGCCTCCAACGGTAAAGAATAATTAAATTCCAATAATGGTACATCTAGCATAGGAAAACGATACTCAATACCATAATGCTTACCTATTAAAAAGTGCATAACGGTTCGTTTATGAATTCCACTATGCATTAAATTTCTTATTAAGTAATCTTGGATATTGGTTTTGTTTTTTAAATGATATCTTACACTAGGTTGTAAATATAACTTATACTTATGATTAATTTCATCGTTTAATACATTACTATTTACAAAATTTTTATTTTGTTTAATATACTTTTTTTTAGCCGAATTACTATTTAAATTTTTAATAGCATACCATATAAATCGAGGTACTGATTTTGTAAAACTATGCTTACGTTGAATATCTTTAAACAAACTGATGTATTTTTTTTGAGCCGCCAAATTATCATAAAATCCGCCAACTGTATTGGTAACTACTTGATCCCCTGCCCAACCCGAAAACATTATCTTAACATTTTTGTTTTTAGCTTGTTTTAAAAAATAACTCGATAATAAAGGAACTCCATTATTATCAGGTTCATCCAATACATTTAATTGTAAGTTAATAATATCTTGCAAATCCAGTGAGTCATCGCGCATAATCAACCAATTATTAGCCACACCATATTTAACACACATCTCCTCCACAACATCATTATCATCTTTATGCAAATTTTTAGCTAACTCTTCTTGTGTTTTACCAAAACTATAAGTAAACATTTTAGTTCTATCATCCATTTGTTCCAAAGCAACTGCAGCAATACCCGTACTATCTAAACCACCACTAACTTCAGCACCTATATTACCTATACAACGTAACCTATTTTTAACTGCTTTAAAAAATAATCTTTTAAATTCTGCTTCTATTTCATTTTGATTGGTAAGGGTTGTTTTTTTAACATTAGATAAATCCCAATAACAAGTTATATTAATTTCCGAATTTTTAAATTCTAAAAAATGCCCTGGTGATAGTAAAAAAACATTTTTATATAAAGTTAAATTTTTGGGGTATTCAACCAAAGAAAAATCATGTGCAATAAACTCGTCATTCCAAACTTTATCAACGTCTTTATGTGCCAAAAGAGACTTAATTTCAGTTGAAAAAATTAAATTGTTATTAACTAACGTATAGTAAAATGTTCGAACACCTAAATGATCTCTACCAGCAAAAATTTGCTGATTTATTTGATTATAAATTACAAAAGCAAAATCGCCTAACAAATGATTACAGCACTGGTTTCCAAATAATTTAAAAGCTTCTACTATAAACTCTATATCAGCTTTTTGCTCAAAATTTTCCCAATCAAAAACCTTAGCCAACTCTTCTCTATTATCAATTCTACAATCAGCTACAATAACACAATCATCAAAATGATATGGTTGTGGAAATTTATCCTCGTTAGGTAAAGTAAAACAAGTTAAAGCACCTATTTTAAAATACGAATCGTTCCATGAATTTTTAAAATCAAATACATTGTGTTGCAAGGTTTGCAACATTGTATCCAAATCATCATTATTGCCTGTATATCCTGTAAAATTTACCATAAGAAGTACAAAGAAAACAATTTTAAAAGAAATATTTTAAAGAAAATACGAATATTTTAAAGAAAATTTTATAACTTCTATGCACCAAACTCTTAACTATCTTATGAAAATATTCTCTACTATTTCAAAATGGGCGGTATGTACCGTTTTATTTTTATCACAAATTAATAATAGTAAAGCTCAAAACGAAGATTACACTTTATTTTTAACTCAGGGTCCCGAAAAAGTAAACGCAAAAAACTTCAGCGGCTTACCCAACGGAAAAGCACCAAACAAAAACAGTTATAAAATTGTTCAATTTACTAAAATTCCCAACGAAAAAGAAAAAACAATTTTAGCCAATAATGGTATTATATTGTTGGATTATGTTCCAAACTACGCTTATTTTGCTGAGATTAAATCGAATGCAAATGTGGATAATTTAGCTCAATTAAACATAAGAGCAATTTTAAATATTGATAAAAAATACCGTTTAGCACCCAATTTATTTTTAGGAGAATATCCCGATTGGGCCGTTAATGGCGATAAAATTAGTGTAATTTTAAATTTTTATACAGGTGTAAATGCACAAGAAAAAATTACTCAATTATCTGTTTTAGGAAAAGTTGAAAATGTGATTGAAAACACTATTACTTTAACTTTACCCATCAATTCGCTTGAATCTCTTTTAAATAGTTTTGATTATATTGCTTTTATTGAAGCTATTGACCCACCAGCACAAGACGAAAACTATTATGGAAGAGCTATGCATGGAAGCAGTAACATACACTTAACCAACGGTTTAAATTACGACGGCACTGGAGTAACAGTAGCTATAGGCGATGGTGGAGTTAGTTTTAATCATGTGGATTTTACAGGCAAAATGACTATAAGAAGCACCACAGCAGCTGTTAGTTCCCACGCTACACATGTTACCGGAATTGTTGGTGGTTCGGGTTTGTTAAACAGTCAGCACGAAGGAATGGCACCAGGTGCAAGATTATTATCTTACAATAGCACCTCTGATATTAGCGCAATACCAACTATTTATAATGCAGACGGAGTAAGAATTACAAACCACTCATTAGGTTGGACTTGTGAAGGAGGCTATAATTCAAGTGCCAGAACAGTAGATTTACAAACAGCAACTTATAATACACTTTTTCATGTATTTTCCGCAGGTAATAGCGGAACAGAAAATTGTAATTTTTATCCAAGTGGTTGGGGAAATATTACTGGTTCGTTTAAATTAGCAAAAAACTCGATTGCAGTTGCAAATTTAACTAATTCATACTCTGCATCCAGTAGCTCTAGTAGAGGACCGGCTTTTGATGGAAGAATAAAACCTGATATTGCTGCACTAGGCTCGAGCGTTACTTCCACAGAAGATAATGGAAGTTACTCTGTAAAATCAGGAACTTCAATGGCTGCTCCTGGTGTTGCAGGAACAATGGCGCAACTTATTCAAGCATTTAGAGCAAATAACAACAATCAAGACCCTAAAACTGGCTTAATGATGGGTATAGTTTTAAATACAGCAGAAGATTTAGGAGTTGCTGGTCCGGACTTTATCTTTGGATTTGGAAAAATTAGTGCAACGCGAGCAGTTAAAGTAATTCAGAACAAAACCTATTTTAGTAATACAGTTACCACCGGACAAACCAGAACACATACAATCAATGTTCCTGTAAATACCAGACAGATGAAAATAATGGTGTATTGGACAGATCCAGCTGCAACATCGGGCACAACAAAGGCATTGATTAATGATATAGATATGGTTGTAAAACAAGGCAGCACTAATTTTTTACCTTTAATTTTAAATCCATCCACAACCGATGTAAATTTATTAAATGCACCAGCAGTTCCAGGAATTGATAGAATTAACAATAAGGAACAAGTTGTAATAAACAACCCTTCAGGAACTTACACAGTAGATATTACGGGTTTTGCAATTCCATCGGGTCCACAAGAATACTTTGTAGTATACGAATTTTCTCAGGAAGTTATCGAAATTATTTCTCCAGTAAATAACGGCTCATTAATTCAGGGTTCTACAGCCCTAATTACTTGGGATGCAATAGGAACTTCGGGTACTTTTAACATTCAATATTCCTTAAACGATGGAGCGAGTTGGGTAACTATAAACTCAGCTTTATCAGGCTCAAGAAGAAGTATTACATGGACAGTTCCCAACACCACAACTGGCAAAGCAAAAATTAGAGTGTCACGAAATGGAATTGTAGGTGAAACACAAAATAATTTCGCCATTTTACCTCGTCCTAGTGGATTAGTAATTGATTTTAGATGTACCAATTTTAGTAAATTATCATGGACAACAGTACCTGGAGCAGATGCTTATGTTGTTTACAAACACAATGGTTTCCAAATGGTTGCTATTGGCGAAACTACCTCAAACACATTTAACGTTACAAGTCCGAGCTCCGAAACAGTTTACCTTGCTGTAGCAGCCAAAAAAGATGGTTTAGTAGGTTACCGTTCGGCAGCTATTCTTAAACCAACTGGAACAACACAAAATTGCAACGATTGTTTGCCTGTAACAGCAAGCTCTTCGCAAACTGGAAACGGACCAGAAAATGTATTGGACAACAACATGACTACACGATGGGCAGCAGATGGAATTGGGCAAACTTTAACCTTTTGCTTAGCCAATCCAACCCAAATAAATTCGGTAGATATTGCATTTTATTTAGGAAATACACGAACCTATAATTTTGCAATCCAAAGTTCTAATGACGGAATAACTTTTAGTAATGTTGCTACAGGATTAGTGAGCAGCGGAACAACATTAAACAAAGAGTTATTTATGTTTACACCTACAACTGCTAAATATTTTAGAATCGTAGGTAACGGAAATTCAACTAATAATTTTAACAGTTACCACATCGTAGATTTTAAATTTACTCAACCTTTGGTAAATCATAATTTAAGCATAAGCAACGTTGCACAAATTAATGGTACAGCCTGCGGTAACAGTTTTAATCTATCTGCAACTGTTCAAAATTTAGGCGAAATAACTGCTAATGGCTATTTAATTGATATTTATCAAAATAATGTTTTAACGGAAACAAAAGATTTTACAACTACACTTACTAAAAATCAATCTGTAAACATACAAATTAATGATATTGCATTAAATAGCTTTGGAAATGTTGCTGTTAAATTGATTATTAAACTAAAAAACAATGTAATTGATCAGGATTTAACCAATAACGAACAACAAATCAGTATTCAAATAAATGAAGGTACAGAACATTATTTTTATATTACAAACGCATCTGTAAACAATGCTTTAGCTGTTACAATACTCAATTCTAATAATCAAACTGTACAAACAATAAACAATAATAGTTTAGTAACACAAGGGAATTTAAAAATAGCTAAATTTTGTTTACCTCAAGGATGTTATACAATAAATGTTAGCAATGCTTTTAGCTCGGGTACATGTAGTTATCCAGACTGGAGCGCAAGTGTTATTTACACAGGAGATGCAGCCAGAGGAGCAGGAAATGGTGAAATTGTTAAATTTAATGGCAGAATTTATCGTGCTTTGTGGTGGACACAAAACAACCAACCTGGAACCAATAATGTTTGGACAGATTTAGGCGAATGTAACACCACAGATCCAAATGCAGTTTATGGATTTAAACAAGTTGTAAACGATAGTTTATTTTTTGAAAATAGTTTAGCAAATTACAATAATTTGGCAACACATAATATTTGTATTCAAAGTAATATTGTTGTGGAATTTACAACAAATAACACAATAACTTCACATTGCGAAGAAATTACGTTTAGTACCAACAATACTGGTAATCAAATCTCTTGGGATTTTGGCGCAAACGCCAATCCACAAACAGCCAATGGAGTTGGGCCACATAAAGTTAATTATTTAAAACCAGGTTTAAAAACAGTAAGTTTAAACGTTGATGGAAAAAGCACTTTAAAATCTAATTATATAACAGTAAACGAAAACCTTAACTATCGTTTACAAATTAAAACTACCACAAATGGAACAAACTTTTGTGAAGGAGAGGATATAAATTTAAGTGCTACAATACAACCAACTGCAAATGGTTCTTGGATTTGGAAAAATAATTCGCAAAGATTTAATGGTGCAGATTTAAACTTTGTTGCTGTAAAAGGAAATGCAAATTACAATGCTGTTTTTTATCCAAATGATGTTTGTGTATTATCGGATTCAGTTGAAAGTGAGTTTGTAGCAATTTCGGTTGCCGAAAAAGTAAATGCTTCAATTAGTATCAACTCGTCCGAAATTTTTCCGATATGCCCAACAAACTCTCCAATATCTTTTAAAGCAAGTCCAATAAACGGTGGAAATAATCCAATAATAAGCTGGTTTAAAAACAACGAACTACAATTTGAAGGTGAAATTTGGAATACAACGAATTTAAATAAAAATGATACTGTTTTTGCAACTTTACAAAGTAATGCTAATTGTTTAAAAAACGATATTGCGAGTTCCAATACTATTTATGTTGAATTTAAAGAAGCAATACAACAAACATTCCCTGTTCCTACACAAGGAATTGCTGCTGGATTTGATACTTATAATCTTAATTTACATATGTTTATTTCCAATCCAAGCTTTTTAAATGTTAATTATCAAATTACTACACCATCACAAATTGTATCAACAAGTTTAAGAGACTCAATTTTAAATATTAGTTACAACGAATTATTTGGAGAAGATTCCGTAATAGTTACTGCAACAGATGAATGTAACCAATCTATTGATATTTTGGTGAAATTTATAGTGGACGGAAATGGCTTAAGTAGTGTAAATATTAATGGTGTACAAGCACGAATTTATCCTAATCCATTCCATCACAACATTACAGTTACCAAAAACAACAATGAGTTAATGTGGTTAGAAATTACGGATGTTAACGGAAAAATAATTGGATTACATGAAATTGATGCCGAAATAAAAACCTTGCAATTAATTAATATGCCAGCTGGGATGTATTTTGGGAAATTGTATAATGATACTTTTACCAAAACTTTTAAACTAATAAAACAACATTAAAATTATCACAAATAAAAAAGCCCCCAAAACACAATGTTTTGGGGGCTTTTTTTAAATTAAAATTTAGGTATGATAAAAACCATTTTCTATAATATCTGTTATTCCACCTCCCTCTGTTAAATTCAAGCCTAAATCTTCTAATTCTGGTTTAACCCATGTTTTCTTTTCAATAATATATTTTTTTTACAAATCTAAATAAATAATTATTAGATGAAAATAGTTTAAACTATTTTTCTACCTCAATACCTAATTTTTCTAGGTAAGTATTTAGGTTGGTTAAGCTTTTACTAATAGCAATACGTCCGCTTCTAACAAACTCTAAAATTCCAAAAGGTTTTAAAATTTCAAACAATTCTAAAGTTTCATATTTATGACCAGTTTTTTCAATCACACAAAAATCATGGTCGATATACAACACACGAGCATTATTTCTTCTAATTAAATTTTCCACATCCGTATCTAACAAAGTAGAAGTTTTCATTTTATATAACGCAATTTCCTGAAACACGATATCGTCCTCTTCGGAATAGAATGCTGCTAAAACGTCGATGATTTTTTCGATTTGTTGCACCAAACGTTCAATAGTTTCTTTAGTAACCATTACCACAATTGTAAAACGGTAAATACCCACAACTTCACTTTCGCTGGTGGTTAAACTACGAATATTAATTTTTCTACGGGTAAAAATTTGTACAATTCTTCCCAATAAACCAGTTTGATCCTCGCTGTAAACTGATATTGTATATAATCTTACGTCTTTTTTCATTTCTAAACTTTTTAAATATTTATTAAGATAATCTTACATCCGAAACACTTGCACCCGATGGAATCATAGGGAATACATTAGTTTCTTTCTCCACCATAACCTCTAATAAATATGGTCCGTTGTGATTCAACATAGTGTTTAATGCATTATCTAAATCTTTTCTATCTTCTAATCTTTTAGCAGGAATTCCGTAACCATCAGCTATTTTAACAAAATCAGGGTTTACCAATTCTGTTTCAGCATATCTGTGCTCAAAAAACAACTCTTGCCATTGGCGAACCATTCCTAAAAAATTATTATTTAAGATTATAATTTTTACCGGAGTATTACATTGGAAAATTGTTCCCAATTCTTGGATAGTCATTTGGAAACCTCCATCACCAATAATAGCAACTACCTGACGTTTTGGATCGGCTACTTTTGCTCCAAAAGCTGCAGGTAAACAAAATCCCATAGTTCCTAAACCACCAGAAGTTACATTGGCATTGGTATCTGTAAATTTATAATATCTAGCTGCAACCATTTGATGCTGGCCTACATCTGTAACTACAATAGCTTTTCCTTCGGTAATTTCACTTAATCTGTTAACCACCTCTGCCATTCGTAATTGATCGCATGATGGATGTATATCTTCCGAAATTACTTTTTCAAACTCAATAGCATATAAATCCTTAAATTCCTGAATCCATTCGGTATGTTTATTTTCGATAATCATTGGATTTAAAGCTGTTAAAGCTTCTTTAGCATCGGCCAAAACTGGAGCATGTGCAAATACATTTTTATGTAACTCTGCCGCATCCAATTCTATATGTACAATTTTAGCTTGTTTTGCATAAGTTTTTAAATCGCCTGTTACTCGGTCGTCGAAACGCATTCCCACAGCAATCAAAACATCACAATCGTTGGTTTTAATATTGGGAGCATAATTTCCATGCATTCCAACCATTCCATGAAACAACTCGTGATTATGAGGGAAAGCAGATGCTCCTAACCAAGTACATGCCACTGGAATGTTTCCTTTTTCAGCTAATTCAATCACTTCTTTTTGCGCTCCTGAAATCATTACACCATGTCCAACAATCATAAAAGGTTTTTTAGCGCTATTAATTACTTTAGCTGCTTGTTTTACTTGCTCTAGCTGTAAATCTGGTGTAGGTTTATAGCTTCTAATAAAATCGATTTTTTTGTATGCAAAATCAAATTGTTGAAACTGTGCATCTTTGGTAATATCTATTAAAACTGGACCCGGACGACCAGAATTGGCTATATAAAATGCTTTTGCTAAAGCCAAAGGAATTTCATTTGCATCTGTTACCTGGTACGACCATTTAACTACTGGTGCAGAAATAC
The DNA here is from genome assembly GCA_041191385.1 of Bacteroidota bacterium. Taxonomy (GTDB): domain Bacteria; phylum Bacteroidota; class Bacteroidia; order Flavobacteriales_C; genus JBEEPA01. The sequence goes on from JBEEPA010000216.1 coordinate 10,355, forward strand.
CTATGATATCTGTTTCTTGAAAAGCATCAGTGCCTAATAAAGGGCTAGCTACCTGACCTGTAATACAAACCATTGGAGTGGAATCTATCATTGCATCGGCAATTCCTGTAATTAAATTGGTAGCACCTGGGCCAGATGTTGCTATAGCTACTCCTGTTTTATTGGTTACTCTAGCATATCCTTCAGCCGCATGTGTTGCACCTTGCTCGTGGCGAACTAAAATATGTTTTATTCTATCTTTATATTTAAAAATCTCATCGTAAACTGGCATTATTGCACCTCCTGGGTAACCAAACATTACCTCTACTCCTTCTTCTATTAAACATCTCATTAATGCCTCTGCTCCAGAAATTTTTTCGGTTTTAGCGGTTGTTTTCGACATATTTTCTTTTGATTTTATTGTTGTTTCCATCTTGTTTTAAATTAAAAAGCCTTTCTCTTTGGTATGGAGAAAGGCTAAATATGTTTTATATTATTTCCCCATTACGGTAGTTAAATGACTACAGATTGAAAAGGGTTGACTATAATTGTGGTTAATAATTGTTGTTTGTTCATTTTTTAAAAATTACAGTGCAAATATATTCAAAAAATCATGGGATTCACAAATTCATAGCTCTTTTTTTTAAAAAATTGCCATGATGCGTAAACTTAATCATAATAACATAAAATGCTATATATCATATATTTAAATTCAATTTTATACTTATGTACAATCCTTAATTATCTAAAATTAAAAAATAAATCCCTTTAGGAACTATGTTGAATAAATCTATCACATCCTTATTTTTTCATCCTAATACATCCATGAGATGATGGTGTTCCTATTAATCCTTCTTCGTTGGTACCATGAATATAAATTCCTCTGTTCTACGAATCCATTACCCCGCCTTTATTTTTCCCCTTTTCTAATCCATCCAACCATAAAACTCGTGAAGTGATTAAATCTTTTCCAGATGTTTTGGGCTCTTTAAGTATCGGAGCAATTTCGTTGCTGTAAAAACCGTACTTAATAATTCCATTCATAGGTTCACCATCTCCAATTTTATTTTTAACTATATTCAAACCTAAAGGTGTTTTTTGCGAATTAAAAATGTTACCCAATGCAAATTTAGAGGTAGAAACCGGATAACTTACTACCACATTTTTATCTATAATCACATATAATTTTTGTTGCATAATACTAACAAAAACAAGGTTTTGAATGGCTTGATTAGGATAAAAGGTGGATAGGTAATCTTCGGTAAGATACAACACATCCGCATCTCGTACTAAATAAGTATACGTGCTTTGTGCAGGAAAAAACTAAGCTTAAATAACATCAACAGTTAGCATCCAATTTTATACATTTAATGATTTATTTAAAATTTATTCATTTTTTTTACAGGAAGTTTTGACTATCACAAAAATTGCATTTATATTTGCACCCCCGATACTTATTTAGGTGAACGAAATCACAAACATTTACCGAGTTTTGGCAATTAAAAAGTTAAAATTTTAGATTATGAAAAAAGATATTCATCCAACAAATTACAGATTAGTAGCATTCAAAGACATGTCTAACGAGCATACTTTCTTAACTAAATCTTGTGCGGATACTAAAGATACTATCGTTATTGATGGTGTAGAGTATCCATTATTTAAATTAGATATTTCTAACACTTCTCACCCGTTTTACACTGGTAAAGTTAACTTGGTGGATACTGCTGGTAGAATTGATAAATTTAAAAATCGTTACCAAAAACATATTAAGTAATTTTACTTTAATAATATTTTACAAAAAGGCGTTCGTTTGAACGCCTTTTTTTTATTTTTGCCAACTCAAAAAATATTCTTTTCATGCGCAAAACTAGGGTTAGATATGCTCCAAGTCCTACAGGACCTCAACATATAGGTGGTATTCGTACAGCTTTATACAATTATTTATTTGCTAAAAAAATTGGCGGAGATTTTATCTTAAGAATTGAAGACACCGACCAAAAAAGATTTGTTGAAGGTGCCGAACAGTATATTATTAATAGTATGGAATGGTGCGGAATTGCTTTTGATGAAGGGCCGCACATTGGCGGACCATTTGCACCTTACCGCCAAAGCGAAAGAAGTGGCATATATAAACAATATGCCCAAAAATTGTTAGATGAAGGTAATGCTTATTACGCTTTTGATACAGCAGAGGATTTAGACGAATTGCGAAAAAAAGCTGAAGCAAATAAAAGTACTTTTAAGTATGATGCTTTTACACGAGAAGATTTATGCAATAGCTTAACACTAACACCTAAACAGGTAGAAGAAAAATTAAATTCCGGTGCAGAATATACTATTCGTATTAAAACACCTTTAGAGGAAACTATTTTGGTGAATGATATCATTAGAGGGGAGGTGATTTTTAACTCATCAGAATTAGATGATAAAGTTATTTTTAAATCGGATGGTTTACCAACTTACCACTTAGCCAATGTGGTTGATGATTATTTAATGGAAATCACCCATGTAATTAGAGGTGAAGAATGGCTTCCATCTGCTCCTTTACATGTTTTGTTGTACCAAATGTTGGGATGGGAAAACCGCATTCCACAAATGGCACATTTACCTTTATTGTTAAAACCTAATGGAAAAGGTAAATTGAGTAAACGCGATGGGGATGCTATGGGCTTTCCAGTTTTTCCTTTGGAGTGGACAGATCCAAAAACTGGCGAAAAATCATCTGGTTATCGTGAAAATGGCTATTTCCCTGATGCTTTTTTAAATATCATGGCATTTTTAGGATGGAATCCAGGAAATGATAAAGAAATTTACGATTTAGAGGGTTTAATTGAAGATTTTTCGTTAGAAAGAGTAAGTAAATCGGGTGCAAAATTCGATCCCGAAAAAGCAAAATGGTTTAATCAGCAGTTTTTGTGGAAAAAATCTAACTCAGAATTAGCTAAACATTTACAAGATTACTTAGATAAAAATTCGGTTCCATACAACGTATCGGTTTTAGAGTTGATTGCACAACAAATGAAGGAAAGAGTGAATTTTGTGCATGAAATGTTCACTACAGCAAAGTATTTATATCAAAATCCAACAGAATTTGATACTGATACAATTGCAAAAAGATGGAAAGATGAATCGGCTGAAACTGTTGCAAAAATTAAAAACTTTTTCGAAAACTCTAGCGATTTCACCATGGAGGTTTTAGAAAGTAGTTTTAAGGAATTTTTACAACAAAATGGCATAAATATGGGCTTAGCAATGATTGGCACACGCTTGTGTTTAAGTGGGCAAGCTGGTGGACCAAATGTATTTGCAATCGCACAAATTTTGGGTAAAAACGAGGTAATCCATCGTTTAAATAACAATGTAGCAGTAATCGAAAAATTAAGATAAATGGAGGGAAATACAAATGAAGTTAGCTTAAATTTTATTGAGCAAATTATCGAAAACGATTTAAATTCGGGAAAACACGCTAGTATTTATACACGTTTCCCTCCTGAGCCTAACGGATTTTTACACATTGGCCACGCTAAAGCTATTTGGGTAGATTTTGGTATGGCAGAAAAGTATAATGGCAAAGTTAACTTACGCTTGGACGACACCAATCCTGAAACGGAAGATGTGAAATATGTAAATGCTATTAAAGAGGATATTTTATGGTTGGGTTATAAATGGGAAAAGGAATTGTATTCCTCGGATCATTTTGATATTTTATACCAATATGCTATCCAATTAATTCAAAAAGGTAAAGCGTATGTTTGCGAACAATCGCCTGAAGAAATGGCTTTGTTTAAAGGCAAACCAACCGAACCAGGAAAAGATAGTCCGTTTAGAAACCGAAGTGTAGAAGAAAATTTAGCCTTATTCGAAAAAATGAAAAATGGCGAAATTGAGGAAGGTAAAATGAGCTTACGTGCCAAAATTGATATGGCACACACCAATA
>JBEEPA010000217.1:0-6956 GCA_041191385.1 Bacteroidota bacterium
ATTTTGGTCTTTTAAAAAGGGGAAATCTTGGCGGATTTTTTCTAAAAATTCTTGAGATAAAATATAGTTATTGTCATGATTTTCTAAATTTTTCCCAACTGGGTCAACTACTTTTGAATTTCCATTGTATATTAAATTTTTGCCATCTTTTCCAATACGATTAACACCAATAAAGTATGACTGATTCTCGATGGCTCTGGCAGTAAGTAAGCTTTCCCAGGCAAAAACTCTACTTTCTGGCCAATTTGCAACAACAATACTTAAGTCGTAAAAATTTTCAGGAGTGTTTCGGCACCAAACAGGAAATCTTAAATCGTAACAAATTAATAAATTGATTTTCCAACCTAAATAATTTATAATTTTTTGTTCAGTGCCAGCGCTAATTTTATTGTGTTCGTTTGCGAAAGTAAACAAATGATTTTTGTTGTAATATTCTATTTTTCCATCTGGGTAAACAAATACAAAACGATTATAAAATAGATTTTTTTCTTGGATGAATAAACTCCCTGCAATAGCGCAGTTTAACTTTTTCGACCATTTTTGAAGAAATAAAACGCTATCTCCATCCATTTTTTCGGCAACAAGAGTATTGTTTGTAAATCCTGTGCTAAACATTTCGGGTAAAATAATTAAATCATTACCTTGATATTTTTCAAATTCGCTTTCCAAAAAAATTAAATTAGCCGATGGATTTTCCCAAGCAATATCAAATTCGATTAATGCAATGTGTAAATCTTTTTTCATTAGCGTACCAATTCAAAAGTTCCGTTAAACTCAAAAATAAACCCCGAACGATAAGTTCCTGTTAAGTAATAAGTATAAGTTCCAGCAGGAGCAGGGGTGGAGCCAATTTTCCCATCCCAATTGGTGTTTTCGAAACTTGAGCTTTCATATACTGTTCTTTTTTTTCTGTCGCTAATATTTAAAAACCATTTTTGAACTCCATAACCAACTGGGCGCCATAGCGAATAATTTGTTGAATTTGGTTTGAAAAAATCAGGGAATTCGATGTTCGTAATACAATATTTAATATTTAGTTGAATTACAGTATCAATAAAATCAGATTGTATTTCAACTTCGAAATTTCCGCCCGAACTAAGTGTTAAATTATTTTCGGAACTGATAAATGTTTTTTGTCCGTTTTCGATTTTATACCAATTTACCTCAGCGTTTTGAAAGTTTTGAGCCAATAATCTAACAAAATTATTACGGTAAAAACAAATATTACCATCCTCTAAATTGGTTAAATTAAATGGAGTAGTGGTAGGTACAAAATCTTCATCTAAAACTTCTACATCAGAAATTCTATTTCTACCACAAGATAGCGCTACTAAAAAAATAAATATAATTGATATTTTTTTTACCATATCCAAAATACATTTAAACCTGCAGAACCTGTGTAAATACTTTGAGAGGATATTGCATAGGATTGATTAAGTAAATCGCTTCGCCAAAAAACTGAGGAACGAATATTTTTATATTTTGCAATTAAACTAAATTCGGTGTAATTATATGGCATAATTAAAGCATTTAAGGCAATACTATTTTTATAAGCAATTGACGAACCTACATAGTAATTTCTATCAATATCTTTAAAAATTCCACCAAAAACAGTACTTCTAAAATTTTTATACTCTTTTAAGTTGTAACCTGCTTCTAATTTTTGGTAAATATAATCTGATTTAATAGCGTTAGAAATCCAAACAACTTTTTCCCATTGCATCAATTGAATAAAAAATTTATCATGAAAATAACCAACCGAAAAATTCATGCTATTTTTTTGTAAGGGTTGTAATTTTCCGTTTCTTACTTCAGTAAAATTAATTTCGTTGGTTAAAGCCAATTGTTCCCTAAAACTGAGGTTTTTGGCAATAATTTGTTCTTGATGTAAGTTGTTTCCAGCACCAAATCTTAAATTACCTCCGGCAATATCATTATTATAACTAACGGTAACACCTGCAATTTGTCCCAACCAATTTTGTGTTAATTTATTTTGATATTGAACCCCAAATGCCCAATTATTATTTATTTTATGCTGATAATTGAGGTTATTGTGCAATGGATATAAAAATTCGAAATTGTTAAATTTATTATCCACTAAAATTCTTTCCCAATGAATAGAAGATTGAACTTGTAAGTAATTTTCTCCCATCAATCCTGGTAAATGAGCGTTTTGAAATGGATTTAAAATATTTAAATACCCAATGTGGTATTTTGTTTCCGATTCTTTTGGTGCTTCATAATCTACATTAATTTTAATTGGATAGTTGTTAAAAGTTATGGATCCTAAAATTTTAGTATAAATACCTTCAACTTTTGTAAATGTATTAGGATACTTTTCTTGAGTTGTTAAAAACAAATCATTAAACTCAATATGTAAGTTTTCGTTTTCAACTAATTCATTAGTAGTTGTTTGATTGATGTCATTTTCGGTATTTTGTTGCGAAATTACAGAAGAGCTTTGAATAAAATTAGGCGTATTTGTATACTTTTTAGGTGCTGTAGGATATCTTTTTGTATTTTGTTTTGTTTTGTTTTGTACAAAAAGAGTACTATAGTTTACAGTTGAGTTTTTAGTTTTTGAGTATGTATTAGTTGAATTTTTATGAGAATTAAAACTCATTTTTTTGTGAGTTTTTGCATCTTTTGTATTTGTTTCGAACTCATTATTTTGATAAATAGGGTTGTTAGCAAAGTTGCTATCGTTTTTAGTTTTTGGTTCGTTAAAAATATTCCAAATACCAACAGTAATAAAAGTAATACCCACACCAACAGCGGCAATTGTCCATTTTTTTAACCAAACTTTATTGGCATAAAATAAAGCTAAAAATGCCAACCAATGTTTGCGCTGGTAAGCTTTTGTGGCTCCGTTTAAAATTTCACGAATTTTATAATCAGAAGAACTAAAACTTTTGGTGTCAATTTTCTTTGCAATATTTTCCCATATCGCATCAGAAGCTTTTAAGTTAGGATTGTTGCTTAATTTTTCTCTAATTTTTTCATCTTGTAACTGAATTTTATCTAAACGATTAGATAAACCCTCCCAATGTTCCGGTTTAAACGGAATATTGCCAGAGTTTAAAATCGTTGATATGTTAAACCAGTTACTCATTTTTGTTGCAAAGCATCTATTTTATTGATTAATATATTTTTTAAATTTCCTTTTGCCTTGGATAAATTAGATTTAGATGTACCTATACTGATACCTAGTTTCTCTGATATTTCTTGATGAGAAAAACCATCTACAACATACATGTTAAAAACACTTCGATATCCTGGAGATAATTCATGAATTGCGCCTAATAAATCGTTAAAATTAACTTTATCTAATAAATCCTCCTCAATTTCATCATCAATTAAATCTCCAGTAATTTCTTCGTTTATAGAAATAATATTTTGATGTTTTTTTTGTTTTCGTAAATGATCAATACTTGTATTAACCATAATTCGTTTAATCCAAGCTTCTAAGGAGCCTTCTCCATCAAATTGGTCTAACTTATTAAATACCTTTATAAAAGCATCTTGAAAAGCATCCAAAGCATCATCTTCATTTTTGGCATAACGCAAGCAAACCACCATCATTTTACTGTACATTTGCTCGTACAGCATTTGTTGGTGTTTCCTATTGCCGTCTCTACAGCCTTGTAAAATTTCTGCTTCTGATTTCAAATGAAATTGATTTCTTTACTAAAACGTTTCTTTGTATTTTGGTTGCTTTGATTTTTGCAAGCAACTTTAAAATTACGATAATTTTTGATGCAAAATGTAATTATTTATCACATCAAAACATTCTTTTTTTAATTCTTCTACAGATTTTTCTCCATTGTTATTAGGATAAATAGGAGGTAAAATTACTAGTTTACTTATTCCCGGACTTGCTTTTCCTTTAGAAAAATCTGCGGGAAATCTTTTGTAATTGTGCATAAATACTAAAGGAACTAAGGGTACATTTTTATGATATGACAATTTAAATGGACCGTTTTTAAAAGGTGCCAATTGAGGAGCTGTTTTGTTTTTTGTACCTTCTGGGAAAATTAATAAATTAATGTTTTCATCTAATTTATTCGCACAAGCGCTTAAAGATTCTATACCCGAAACCATACTTTTTCGGTCCACAGTTACATTCATTCCTTTAAAATTAATATTAAATAAAGGCAATTTTTCCAATTCCTTTTTGGCTAAAAATGCAAAGTGATTTTTAAGCAAGGCGTAAGGAACAATAATATCTAATTGAGAGCTGTGATTAGCAACTAAAATATATCCATTTTGCTTGGGTAAATTTTCTACACCTTCTAAAATAGGATAAATTCCTAAAAAAAAGCAAATACTACTTCCCAAAATACGGTAAATTTTAAAGGTAAGTGGATAGTTTTTTAAAGCCACAATACTTATCCATAAAAACGGATAAAATATAATTGTAGAAATAAACATGTAGATAAGGAACCAAATTTTCCAAATCCAACTTACTACAACCATTTTATAAAGTTTTAAGTTTTTTAATTGCCTCAATAGGATTTGGAGCACTAAAAACACTGCTGCCAGCTACCAAAACATCAGCACCAGATTTTACTAAATCGGTATAATTTTGCAAACCAACACCACCATCAACTTCAATTAAAGCTCGCGAACCACTTTTGGCAATCATTTCTCTAACTTCTTGTACTTTTTTTATTGTGTTGGATATAAATTTTTGTCCGCCAAAACCTGGATTTACACTCATGATTAAAACCAAATCAATATCGTTTATTACATCTTTTAAAACCGATACAGGTGTATGAGGATTTAAAGCAACACCTGCCAACATTCCTTCTTCTTTTATTGCATAAATTGTTCGGTGTAAATGTTTGCAAACTTCGTAATGAACAGTTAAAACCTTCGCTCCTAAATTTTTAAAAGTAGAGATATATTTATCAGGCTCAACAATCATTAAATGAACATCTAAAGGCAAATTAGCATGTTTTTGTATTGCTTCCATTACAGGCATTCCATAACTTATATTGGGTACAAAAACACCATCCATTATATCTAAATGAAACCAATCTGCGGAGCTTTGATTTACCATTTCAATATCTCTTTGTAAGTTTCCAAAATCTGCAGCTAGCAGTGAAGGGGCAATTTTATGACTCATATTGTTTTATAATAATTTTTTAATAATATCATCCATACTTAATCCATCTGCATCGGCATGGTAATTTTTGATTAGTCTATGGCGCAAAACAGGTAATGCAACAGCCTTAACATCTTCAATATCTGGCGAAAATTTGCCATTTAATGCTGCGTGCGTTTTTGCGCCAATAATTAAATATTGAGATGCACGTGGACCAGCTCCCCAGTTTAAATATTTTTGAGTTATAGCAGAGCTATGAGCAGTATTAGGTCGTGTAGAAGCGCAAAGTTTTACAGCATATTCTGTTACAGCTTTGGAAACTGGTAATTCTCTTATAACACTTTGGTAAGCCATTATTTTTTCGGCATTTAATATTGTTTCTGCCTTATTTTTATAATTGGTAGTGGTTTGGTTTACAATTGCAATTTCTTCCTCGTAACTAGGGTAATCTACCCAAATATTAAACATAAATCTATCCAATTGTGCTTCTGGCAAAGGATATGTACCTTCTTGTTCTACAGGGTTTTGTGTTGCTAAAACAAAAAATGGTTGTGGTAAAATATGATTTTTACCTGCATAACTCACCTTTTTTTCTTGCATACTTTCCAATAAAGCAGCTTGAGTTTTTGGCGGAGTTCGGTTAATTTCATCAGCCAATAAAACTTGTGTAAAAACCGGACCTTTAATAAATTCAAACTGATTTTTATCTGTGAATATTTCACTTCCAATAATATCACTTGGCATTAAATCTGGTGTGAATTGAATACGATTAAAACTTAAACCTAATGTTTCACTTATAGTATTTACCAATAAAGTTTTTGCTAATCCAGGAACACCAACTAATAAAGCATGTCCGTTAGAAAAAATTGAAATTAATATTTGATTAATTACGTCTTTTTGTCCAACAATAACCTTCTCAATTTCTTTTTTTAATTGTAAGTTACTTTGGGCTAATTCTTTTAAAAGCTCTACATCTTGAGGATTGTTTTGCATAAACAGATTTATTTAGTTTTTAGATTGTTGGTACCAAACATTTAAATCTTTACAATATCTGTAGTTAGATGGTATACGAATGTATGAATCTTTAATTCGTGTATGAATCCATTTTTCAATCACTCTATCTTTTTTGTCTTCTAAAGCAGCTTTTTTAATGAAGTTATAATCTTGTTCAAAATTAGCTACGTGTTCATCAATTTTATCCTCTAAATAAACCATTTTATATACTTGCGAACCATCTCTTCTGCGTTCCAAAACTGGTTTGCTAATTTCACCTTTTCTTAATTTTTTTATAACTTCTGCGTATTCTTCACCCATTTGCAATAGGGTTAAATATTCATCTCCACTTTGCGGATTACTTAATCTTCCTCCATTTAACTTTGTATTTTCATCATCCGAAAATTTTGTTGCTAATTTTTTAAAGCTAGATGGGTTGTTAGTTGCTGCTCTATATAAACTATCAGCTAAATATTTTGCGTTTTGCATATCCACTTCAAATATTTCTGGAATACGCAAAATATGTCGCACATTAACCATATTTCCTTTTCGTTCAATCATTTGAATAATATGAAAACCAAAATCTGTTTCAACAATATCGGATATTTCACCAGGCTGTAAATTAAATGCAACTGCCGAAAACTCTGGTACCAATTGTTCACGAGTTATAAATCCAATTTCGCCTCTTTCTCTTGATGAACCCGGATCTTGAGAGTGCACCAAAGCCATTAATCCAAAATCTTTTCCGTCTTTAACAATTTGTTCTCTAATTTCTCTTAATTTTCTTTCAGTTCTTATTTTTTCGGAGTCATTCGCTTTAGGTTTAATAACAATTTGAGCGATTTTATATTCTTCT
>JBEEPA010000218.1:0-3954 GCA_041191385.1 Bacteroidota bacterium
GTTGGGTAGTGCTTTCAAAAAAATAAACTTTTTACGTGATTTAAAACAGGATTACAAAGAAATGGGTAGAAGCTATTTTCCAGAAGTGGATTTGGACAATTTCGACCAATCTACTAAAAAAATGATTGAAAATGATATTGCTAAGGATTTTGCTCATGCTATGGAAGGAATAAAAAAATTACCAAAATCTAGCAGAATTGGAGTGTACACTGCTTATGTGTATTATTATAAATTGTTCAAGAAAATTGTAAATACTCCGCCAGAAAAGGTGTTAAAAGAACGTATTCGTATTCCTGATGCTCAAAAAATGTACTTGTTGCTTGGTACTTATATGCGTCATAATATCAATATGTTATAATGGAAAATGTGGTTTTAGTAAACACCAAAAACGAGGTTTTAGGTGAAATGGAAAAAATGGAAGTACATCGTAAAGGTTTATTGCATCGTGCATTTTCTGTTTTTGTATTTAACTCGTCTAACGAATTGTTAATGCAAAAAAGAGCAAGCTCTAAATATCATAGTGGTGGTTTATGGACGAACACTTGTTGTAGTCATCCAAGACTTAATGAAACAATTTTAGATGCTGGTAAAAGAAGGTTGCAAGAAGAAATGGGGTTTTCTACAGAGCTAACAGAAATGTTTAGTTTTATTTATAAGGCAGATTTAGATAATCAATTGATAGAATATGAGTATGATTTTGTTTTAATTGGTAAATTTGAAGATAATCCTGTAATAAATTTAGATGAGGTAGAAGATTTTGCTTATTGGAATATGGATTTTATTGAGTTGGATATGGAGCAAAATCCAAAAAAATATACCGAATGGTTTAAAATATGCTTTCCTAAATTAAAAGAAATGCTTAACTTAAAAGCCGCTTAATATGAAAGCTACTGTAATTAGAACAGAAGATTTTAATGCTGCGCATAGATTGTGGGTTAAGGCTTGGAGTAACGAAAAAAATGAGGAGGTTTTTGGAAAATGTAACAATCCTTATTATCACGGACATAATTACAAGATAAAAGTGTGTGTTACTGGCGAAATAGATGAAGTTACAGGTTATGTTGTGGATATGAAAGTTTTGAAACAAATTATCAAAGATGAAGTAATTGAACCTTGGGATCATAAAAATTTAAATGAACAAGTGGAAGATTTTTTTTCTTTAAATCCAACTGCTGAAAATATTGCCAGAGTAGCTTACAATAAAATATTAAAAAGATTACCTGTTAATTTTAAACTTAAAATTGTTTTGTATGAAACCGAACGAAATGTTGTTGAATACCCTTGCTAAATCAATTGAGGAAATCGAATTATTAGGGGATGACCATATTGGAACTTCTTTGGAAACGCCAATGAAACCAGATGCTTTTAAGTTGTCTGACGAGGAAAAAATTGAAAAAATTGCTGGGCATTTTGAGCAAATTATGGATACTTTAGGCTTGGATTTAACTGACGATAGTTTAGCTGGTACTCCCTATCGTGTGGCTAAAATGTATGTAAAAGAGGTGTTTAGTGGTTTAAATCCAAAAAATAAACCTGAAGCTAAATTGTTCGAAAATAAATATGATTATGATGGAATGATTGCTGTTAGAGATATCGAATTGCATTCGTATTGCGAACACCATTTTGTGCCGATTTTAGGAAGGGTACATGTGGCATATTATGCCTCTAACGGACAAGTTGTTGGGTTGTCTAAATTAAATCGTATCGTTCGTTATTTCGGAAAACGTCCTCAAGTGCAAGAGCGTTTAACTAAACAAATTGCTAACGAATTAAAGGAAATGTTAAATACGCCAGATGTAGCAGTTGTGGTGGATGCATATCATTTATGTGTGTCTACTCGTGGAGTTAAGGATACTAAAAGCTCTACAGTTACAGGAGTATATTACGGTAAATTTAAAAAAGATAGTGTGAAGGAGGAGTTTTTAAAACATATTTCTTCAGGTAAAAATGATATGTTAGATTCGATATGATTACTTTGATAACAACTTTAATTGTTTTTGTTTTCATGGAGTTCGTTGCATGGTTTACGCATAAGTTTATCATGCACGGATTTTTATGGTACTTACATAAAGATCATCACACAGGTAGCGAGGGTTTTTTCGAAAAAAACGATGCTTTTTTCTTGATTTTTGCTATTCCAGGTTCATTGTGTAGTTATTTTGGTGCTATAAATGGGTTTAATTTTGTTTTTGGTATTGGATTAGGCATAACTTTATATGGTTTAGCTTATTTTTTAGTACACGACGTTTTAATTCATCGGAGATTTAAATGGATGGATTGGTTTAGAAATTCATATACTGAGAATATTATTCGTGCACACAAGTTACATCATAAAAATATTGGAAAGGAAAATGGCGATTACTTCGGTATGCTTTGGATTCCTTTAAAATATTTTAAACAAGTTAAATCTAAAAATAATTAGTTTTTAGTGAAAAAAATTGCGGTTATCGGTTCTGGGATTGGTGGTTTATCAGCGGCTTTACATTTAAAAGCAAAAGGATATTCTGTAGTTGTTGTTGAAAAAAACGATTGGGTTGGGGGTAAAATAAGAGAGTTTTCTTCTCAAGGTTATCGTTTTGATAAAGGTCCTTCGTTATTTACTTCTCCTTATTTAGTGGATGATGTTTTTACTTTGTTTGGTAAAAATCCACGCGATTATTATTCGTATTTTAAATTAAATGAAGCTTGTAGATATTTCAATTCAAATGGAGAATCTTTAGTTGCTTATGGTAATTTAAAGGATTTTTGTAAGGAAATCGAAGAAAAAATAAATCCAGATATTGCTTTAAAAGTTAGCAAATATATACAAAATAGTTATAAAAATTACAATTTATCCTTGCCTCTTTTTATTAACCAAAACAAAGGTTTATTGTCTCAAGAGGGTTTAAAAATGATGATAAATTATAATCGAATGGGTATTTTTAAGAGTTTAAACAACTACAATATCCAAAAATTAAAACATCCATTTTTAGTTAAAATATTCAATAGATTTGCTACTTATAATGGTAGTAATCCTTTCAAAGCTCCTGCAGTATTAAATTGTATTCCTGCTTTGGAACATGGCGAAGGTTCATTTTTTCCTGTTGGTGGGATTTATTCTATAGCTAAAGCAATGCATCGGTTGGCATTAGAGGAAGGTGTTGAGTTTATTTTAAATCATCAAGTTAAGGAATTAAAGCAAAAAGGTAAAAAATGGATAGTTAGTGATTTGGGCGATTTTGATGCAGTGGTAATCAATGGTGATTATTTTACTACGCAAAATATTTTTCCTGAAAAATATCAGAAAAAAGTTCCTGATATATCCGAGTTAAGTAGCAGTGGTGTTGTTTTTTATTGGGGAGTTAATCGTGTTTTTTCCAATCTTGGTGTTCATAACATTTTATTTTCTGATAATTATAAATACGAATTTGATTTATTAGAAAAGGGAGAAGTTGGTGAAGATTTAACCGTTTATATTCATATAAGTTCAAAAGTTGAAAAATCTGACGCTCCTGAAGGTGCCGAAAATTGGTTTGTTATGGTAAATGTACCCCCATTTTTTATGGATGACACTCAAATAGATTTGATAAAAAGAAAAGTAATTCAGAAAATTAATTCGGTTTTAAAGATTGATATTGAAAGTTTTATAGATTTTGAATCGGTTTTCCATCCCAAAAATATTTTTCAAGATACTAGTGGATTTAATGGAGCTTTATATGGTTATAATTCCAATAGCTTAAATTCGATGTTAAAACGTCCAAAAAATCAATCGGATATACCAGGTATTTTTTATTCTGGAGGTACGGTTTTTCCTGGTGGCGGTATTCCTTTGTGTATGAGTAGTGGTAAAATTGTTTCAGAGGTAATTCAAAATTTTAGCTAAATAGTTTTAAATTAATAAATTAACTTTAATATCTATTTTATTGCAATATTGCGCTGTATTCGCTCATATTTTTAATTTTATTTCCTATATTT
>JBEEPA010000219.1:0-4644 GCA_041191385.1 Bacteroidota bacterium
TTAATGGTTCTTTTAAAAACTGATACACTGGTACTTTTAATTTTTTTCCTAAACTACAAGCACACGAGCAAATATCTAACAATTGCACATTTACTGCTGTAAAGGTTTTGTATTCTTTTATCCTAACAGGAAATAAATGACATGAAATAGGCTTTTTAAAATCTATTTTACCCTCGTTATACGCCTGTTCGATTCCGCATTTTAAAGTATTATTTGCATCTTTTGTAGCATACACACAAGTTCCGTTGACTAATAAAGGTGTTACTAAATCGCCATCTTTATCCACAACATATTTTCCTTGTTTTTGTATTTCGGCTTTACCTTCCTCCGTTAAATACGCTTCAACTAAAGGATATACATCTTCTAAAATTTGTTTTTCCTCCGCCAACAATGGCGCTCCACTATCCCCCTCAACACAACACGCTCCTTTACAACTATTTAAATCGCAAACAAAATACTCTTGCAATAAATCGTCGGAAATTAACGTCTCTTTAATTTGATGCATGTTTATCTGTTTATCAAATATGATTTTAATGCTTCATATTCTGGAGCAATTAAAACCGCTTCTTTTTTGCGACTTAAATAATCTTGTAAACGCTCTGGTATAGCCACTGGGGTATTTAAAATTGGCTCCACTACTTCTCCAAACTTTGCTGGATGTGCTGTTTCTAGGAATATTCCCTGACAATTGGAAGTTTTCATATATTCCTTTAATGCTAAATATCCAATTGCACCATGTGGCTCTGATAAATATCCTGTAGTGTCCATAATATATTTTACCCCCGCCGCAGTTTCTTCATCGGTATAAGCATAACCTACCATTTCGTTTTGAATAGATGCTAAATTACCTTTATGTAACTCTAAAATACGCGCAAAATTAGAAGGATCACCAATATCCATTGCATTAGAAATAGTAGGTATTGATGGACGAGCGCGATACACTCCTGTTTTTAAATACTCTGGAACAACATCATTTACATTCGTTGCTGCAATAAATTTTTCCACAGGTAAACCCATTCGAGTAGCAAACATTCCTGCTGTTAAGTTTCCAAAATTACCACTTGGAACCGAAAAAGCTACGGGTTTCTTTTTATCTTCTAACTGCTCGTAAGCCGAGAAATAATAAAAGGATTGTGGTAAAAATCGCGCAACATTTATACTGTTGGCACTACTTAAATTCATTGTATTGGTTAAACTTTCGTCGTTAAAAGCCAATTTCACCATTTTCTGACAATCGTCAAAAGTACCCTCAACCTCCAAAGCAGCAATATTATGTCCGATGGTAGTTAATTGTTGCTCTTGTATTTTACTTACTTTTCCTTTAGGATATAAAATCACCACGTCAATACCTTCCACACCTAAAAACCCATTTGCCACAGCACTACCTGTATCTCCAGAAGTTGCTACTAAAATAGTAACCTTACGCTCTTTGCGTTGTACAAAATAGCTTAAACATCTTGCTAAAAATCTAGCTCCCACATCCTTAAAGGCACAAGTTGGACCATGCCACAACTCTAATGAAAAAACATCTTTTTCAACATTTACAATAGGTGTAGGAAAAGCCAGTGTTTCCTCTACAATGGTTTGTAATTTTTGATTATCAATTTCGCCATCCACAAATAATTTTGCTACTTCGAAAGCAATTTCATGAATAGAATTGTTATGTCCGATTAAACCCTTCGGCAAAGTGCCTATTTTTTCGGGGAAGTACAAACCTTTATCTGGTGCTAATCCTCTAACTACTGCATCTTCAAAAGATACGGCTGGCGAAATTTTATTGGTACTGTAATATTTCATTGTAAATACTCTAAATCTATATTAATCAATCACTTTTACTCCTTCATCGTTTACTTTACTTACGTGAATTTCGAAATCCACTCCGTATTGCGTATAAACTTTGCTCATGGCTGCTTTTACGTTTAAAGCCGACTCCTCCCCTTTACACAAGGCGAAAATGGACGGGCCGCTACCCGAAATAGAACAACCTAAAGCACCGGCTTGTAAAACACTGGTTTTTACATCTTGATAACCCGGTATTAATATCGAACGAATAGGCTCGATAACCACATCCACTAAAGAACGCCCTATTAAATCGTAATCTTCTTGGTACAAACCAGATATTAAACCTCCTAAATTTCCCCATTGTGTAATGGCTCTTTTTAAATCGATACCTCCTTTTAAAACCCTGCGCGCATCACGTGTTTTAACTTCAATTTGAGGATGAATTACAGTACACCATAAATCGCTTGGCGAAGGTATTTTAATTACATCCAAAGGCTCATAACTTCTAACTAAAGTAAATCCTCCACAAATACTTGGGGCAACATTATCTGCATGCGGAACTCCACTTGCACACTCCTCACCTTTCATTGCAAAATAAACCAATTCTTTTTTTGTAAATGGTTTACCCAACAATTCGTTAGCTGCAAAAACAGCAGCTGCAGAACTTGCTGCACTTGAGCCAATACCACTTCCTGCTTTTACCCCTTTACTTAACTCGAATGTAATCCCTTGATTAGAACCCAATTGATCTAACATAGCCTGAACAGCTACAGTAATTACATTACTTTTAGGATCTAAAGGCAAATTTGATGCATTGTGAATTGCAGAAATTTTTAATTGATTATCCGAATTTTTCTCGGCAATTAAAGTGTCTCCGGGATGATTTAAGGCAAAACCCAAAACATCAAAACCACAAGCCACATTAGCTACGGTTGCTGGAGCAAAAACTTTAACTTTATTCATCTTGTATAAATTTAATTTTGGCAGCTATTTGCCTAACTGTTTTAAACTACTGTATATTAATTTACTACTCTAATAATATCGGCAAAAACACCTGCCGCTGTTACCGCAGCACCTGCTCCAGCACCCTGAATAACCATAGGCTGTTTAGAATATCTATCCGTGTAAATTGCTACAACATTATCTGTTCCTTGTAAACTATAAAACGGATGTTGAGCATCTACAGCTTGTAATTCCACACTTGCTTGTGCACCATCAAATACAGCTACAACGCGTAATTTTCTGTTTTCTGATTGTGCTTGTTTTAGCTGTTCTGCAAAAGTTGATTCATATTTCACTAACTCTCCAAAAAAGTCATCAACACTTTCTACTTCAAAACACGATTTTGGTAATATATCTTTTACTTGAACATCGTCCATTTCCATTTGATATCCACCCTCGCGAACTAAAATTAATATTTTACGCTTTACATCTACACCACTTAAATCTATTCGTGGATCAGGCTCAGTATAACCCAAGCGTTGTGCCTCCTTTACAACATCATGAAAAGTATTGCTGCCGTTATAATTGTTGTAAATAAAGTTTAACGAACCACTTACTGTTGCTTCGATACGCTTAATTTTATCGCCACTATGCACTAAATCATTGATGGTTTTAATAACTGGTAAACCTGCTCCAACGTTGGTTTCGAATAAAAACTGCGCACCATTTTTAAGGGCGATTTTTTTCAATTCTTTGTATTCGGCAAAATTAGATGATGCTGCGATTTTATTGGCTGTAACTACAGAAATATTTGCGCTTAATGCTGCTTTGTAAATTTTTGCCACATCGTAATTTGCTGTACAATCTACTAAAACACTATTGCGTAGATTTAATTCTTTAATAGAATCAATCAACTGTTCTTTATCAAAAGCAACCCCCTGATTATCCACTAAATTTTTCCAATCTTGTAAATCAATTCCGTTTTCCTGAATTAGCATTTTACGAGAATTACATAAGCCTACTATTCGTATTTCAACTTTTACATTTTCTTCTAAACTTTTTTGTTGATCCTTAATTTGATCTACTAAAGTTGCTCCAACATTTCCAACACCTACCACAAATAAATTTACGCGTTTATGGTCTTTTTCGAAATGACGTTCATGTAAAACATTTAAAGCCTTTTTTACATCTTTTTCATCTATCACTACCGAGATATTTCTTTCCGAAGAACCCTGTGCAATCGCTCTTACATTGATACCATTTACCCCTAAAGCACTAAACATTTTTCCTGCTACATTAACCTGGCCGCTCATTTTTTCTCCTACTAAAGCAACAATACTTTTATTTAATTCTACTTGTACTGGATTTACTTTACCATTTAAAATTTCGAATTCAAATTCAATATTCACAGCTTCTACTGCTTTATCTACATCGTTAGGCGAAACAGCAAAAGTAATGCTGTACTCTGATGATGCTTGGGTAATTAAAATGATATTTACTTGTGCGATAGATAAAGCGCCAAATAATCTGGAAGAAATACCCGGAATACCAATCATTCCACTTCCACTTAAACTTATTAACGATATTTTGTCAATACTACTAATCCCTTTTACACCCATTCCTGAATCATCAGCATCATTGCTAATTAAGGTTCCTTGTGCTTGAGGCTCGAATGTATTTTTAATTACAACTGGAATATTTTTTTTGAACACTGGCAAAACCGTAGGTGGATAAATTACTTTGGCTCCAAAATGGGATAACTCCATTGCTTCTTTATACGATACTTTAGGAACGCTAAAAGCTGCCTCTACTTGTTTTGGATTGGCTGTCATTATTCCATTTACATCAGTCCAAATTTCTAAAATAGAAGCATCCAAAGCCGCTGCAAAAATTGCAGCTGTATAATCAGAACCTCCTCTA
>JBEEPA010000220.1:0-2717 GCA_041191385.1 Bacteroidota bacterium
TTTCTGCCTAAAGTCCACGCACAAAACAAGGTGGTCATATACGATTTACCTGCTCTCGGTGGCATTGATACCGATAGGCTGTTTATTTTTCCCTCCTCAATCTCTTGAAAAGCATCAGCAACAACTTTTAAAAAGGCTCTTTTCTTGAAGAAATCAGGTTCGTAAAATAAGCAAAACTCCCAAAAATTTCTTCTTGAGAGTTCCGCTCTTAGTAGTTCCTTTATAGCCTCTTTTTTATTCATTTAGTAAATCCTTAATTTCCTCAGTTGTTAACCCAGATAAATCAATGTTGGTTTGTTTTTGCTCGATATGTTGCATTGATAACCTCCTTAACTCTTCCTGATTACCGATTAACTTCATTAAAGCCATTTGCAAAGCTGGGCTGTTGGATTTATACCATTTTGAACGCATAGACACTTTTAATTCTGTACGGTTTGTTTCTAATAATTCTTTTAGCTCGTTGTATTCGTTGGAATTAATATCAAAAAATCTATAAAAAGTTGTTTTATCACATGGTAAAAAAGCTACAATATCTTCAATAAAAAATAGCTTATGTTTTACAATTACCTCCTTTGCCTGTTCGTATATTTTTTTCTTGTCGTATGCCATTATAAAATTCCTTTATTTGAAAAAGAGGTAAACCCATCTTTTGTTAATATAATATGGTCATTTAACCTTATATCGAATACATCTAAACCTTTTTTAATTTTTTCAGTAATTGCCAAATCTTGTGGGCTAGGTGTTAAATTCCCACTAGGGTGGTTATGTGCTATAATTACATTTACAGCAAGGCTTTCAATTGCGTATTTAGCAACTAATCTAAAATCAACAACTGTTCCAACAATCCCTCCTTGAGATATTTTAGCATATCCTATTGTGTTTTGTGCTTGATTTAAAAGTAAAATAAAAAAGCTTTCAAATATTTCTAAATCATCACCGTAAAATTGTCTTATAAAATCAGAAGCCTTTTCTGGGCTGTCTATTTGTTCATTTTTAAAATTTGTTTGAATTTTTTTTAATTCATAAAGTGATAAAGTTTCCATAGTTTCAATTGTTTTATTGTTTATTATAAAAATAATAATTTATTTATTTATATAAAATTATTTTTAAATATTTTTCAATTTATTAACTGTTATAACTGTTTTTTTTCTATCATATGTCATTTTATACTCCTTTAATTGGTGATTTCATTATTGGATTAAAATCAAAACTCCTTTTACTGCTATTATCTTTTTGTATAATTTTATTTCCCCATTTTTTTTGTAATAATTCGAATTGCCTCTCCTCCTCTTTACTATTTCTTTGAGCTGCACATCCTCCAGCTTGTTTTGCTTGTTTAACATCATAACTCATAAAATTAACTCTTAAACAACCTTTATACTTATGTAGGTTTTGCAAAGTCATGTCATAATCTTCTTTTAAATTTAAATTCTCATCATATCTTAATTCACAATCTTTTAAAAATCCTTGAAATGGTCCTCCAATATATGAATTTGTTGCAAATGGTGTATGTTCTCTGTATGCTCCTTTATCTGTTACACAATTTAACCCAAAAAATTTAAACTCAAAATCATTACACAAAATTGCTATTTCCTCACAAACTTCTTGCAATTGATTTGCATTTAAAGTTATTTGTTTTTGTTTATCCCAACGAATTATTTTGTTATAGTCATCATCTAATAATACAACTGCATCAAAATTTTTTAATTGCTCATCTAAAATCCAATTTCTAACTCTGCATAAATTTCCTTGAGCACTATCTGGGCAAATTAAAACATCATTTCCGTTTTTTATATACTCGTCTGCTTCGCCTTCCTTTACTACAATTTTAACAAAAGGAAATAATTTTTGTGTCTTTGATTTTTCAGGTCTTTTATAAGACGGAGCAAAATATCCTATTTTCATGACTCTTTAAATTTTAAAATTGCATCAACCCCATCAACAACTCTTCCAATTCCTTTGCTCCATGGTTTACCATTTGCTCTTTTTGAATAAGTTGACTCTAAATTTAATATTGTTTGAATATTCAAAAAATCAATATCTTTTGAAAATTTTAAAACAATGTAATTGCTTTCAAAATCTAATTCATTGCTAAAAATAATTTCACCCTCTTCTTTCTCTTCTTTTTTTACAGGCATATCAAGTCCCCACTCCTCAAGTTGCTCAACATCCCATTCACTTTCTAACGTTTCAAAATCCCATTCGCCACCACTAATATTGTCCTTTATAATAAACTGCCTTTGTTCATCCTCTGTAAGGTCATCCGCTTTGATTATCGGCACTTCTTTCAATCCAGCTTCTTTACACGCTTTTAAACGCATATTTCCACCTAACACTATCATATCATCATTAACCACTATCGGACGAATTTCTAGCATTTTCGGAAACTCTTTAATACTCCTTACAAGTTTTTGAAATTTATCGTCTTTTATTACTCTAGGATTATTTGGATTGTTTTTTACCTCTGTTATTTTAACTATTTCCATTTTCATACTATCCAAATATTAATTTAACAACATTATACAAGCCATAAATAAACGCAAAAAACAACAGCCTTAAAAAGCTATTGCCTACTGCCGTGTGATTTTTAACCCACACTTTAAAATTTTCGTGTTGGCGGTGCGGTAATATCACGTGCAAAGTACGATCTAAAGTCCAAACGATATAAAATATTACCAGTAATATAATGTAAATTGATTGTCCGATTATTTTTTTTG
>JBEEPA010000221.1:0-3167 GCA_041191385.1 Bacteroidota bacterium
TATTCAAAAATCACAAAGATAGTAAAGGAAAATAGTATAATTTATGAACAATTTTACTTGTTATTTCCCAATTTAAGCTCACGAATTTCTTTCATGAATTTAGACGCATAAACAAATGCAATAATTTCTGGATTATCTGTAGTAAAAATTTCATTTCGATTACCGCTCCACCACTTTTTACCATCATGAATTAAATGAATATAATCCGAAATTTCTACTACCGAATTCATATCATGTGAAATTACAACTGTTGTCATTTGATACTCCTCTGTAATATCCTTGATTAAATTATCAATTACTATTGAAGTTTGCGGATCTAAACCCGAGTTGGGTTCATCGCAAAACAAATACTTAGGATTTAAGGCAATAGCTCGAGCAATAGCAACACGTTTTTGCATACCTCCACTTATTTCTGCAGGAGATAAATCAAAAGCTTCTTCTTTTATATTTACGCGTTTTAAACATGCTCTTGCTCTTTCTTCTCGTTCATTTTTATCCATTTCACTAAACATTTCTAAAGGAAACATTACATTTCCTAAAACCGTTCTGAAATCGAACAATGCCGAAGCCTGAAACAACATCCCAACTTCTTTCCTAATCTCTTTTCTTCCATTGTAGTCTGCAGAGCACAAATCTCTTTTGTCAAATAAAATTTCACCGCTATCTACTTCATGTAAACCCACTAAACACTTTAACAACACCGATTTTCCTGCACCACTTTTACCAATAATCATATTTACTTTTCCTCGATGTAATTGTACGGAAACATCACTTAAAACTTCTTTTTCGCCAAAAGATTTATATACATTTTTTACTTCTATCATGACCCTGGATTTAATAAGATTTGAGTTAATATTAAATCCAACAACAAAATTACTACGCAGCTATAAACCACTGCACGTGTACTAGATTTACCCACCTCTAAAGCACCACCTCGTGTATAATAACCTTGATATGCAGAAATACTGGTTATAGCAAATGCAAAAAACACCGTTTTTGTAAGTGCGTAAGTTATATAATAAGGTACAAATTCGTACTGAATACCATAAACATAACCTTCTAAAGTAACAACATCGGTTAAAACTGCTACCATATACCCTCCAAAAACACCTAAAAATATCGAAAAAATACACAAAAAAGGAAAAATCAACATACTGGCTATAATTTTGGGCAATATGAGATAGTTTTTAGGATTTACACCCATAATTTCCAAAGCATCAATTTGTTCGGTAACTTTCATCGTCCCCAACTGTCCAGCTATACTACTTCCTACTTTTCCTGCTAAAATTAAACTGATTATGGTTGGTGAAAATTCTAAAATCATAGTATCACGTGTTGCTACACCTTCAACATACATTGGCAGCAATGGGTTAACAAAATTATAAGCAGCTTGAATAAGCATTACAGCTCCCATAAAACAAGATAAAATTGCCACAATTGGTAAAGAACCAATACCAATTAAATCTATTTCTTCCACTACTTTTTTGGCAAATATTTTAAACTTATCGGGCTTAGAAAAAGCACTCAACATTAATAAAAAATACCTACCTAAATGTTCTAAAAAACCCATAAATCAAAGTTAGTAATTCCCTAAATGTTTAATTACTCAAATGTAAAAAATCATCCACCAAACAATGTTAATAGGAATTAGTATGCTTTAGCAAATAAAACTCTTTGTTTAGATACTTTACCTGTTAATATACATTTCCCTTCCTGCAAAGGATTACCAATAGGAATACAACGTATGGTAGCGCCAATTTTTTCCTTTATCAATTTTTCGGTTTCTGTGCTTCCATCCCAATGTGCATAAACCAAACCTCCTTTTTCGTTAATTGTTTTTTCAAAATCTTCCCAAGAATCCACTGTGTGCGTATTTTCTTGTAAGCGATTTTTGGCTTTTTGTAATAAGTTAGATTGGATTTCGATTAATAAATTTTGAATATAAGCTAAAGCTTCATTAGCGTTTACAACTGCTTTAGTTTTTTCATCTCTACGCGCAATTTCTAAAGTGTTGTTTTCTAAATCTTTACTACCTACAGCTACTCTAACCGGAACACCTTTAAACTCATACTCGGCAAATTTCCAACCTGGGCGTTGTGTATCTCTATCGTCAATTTTCACCCTTACACCTTGTTTTTTAAGCTCAGTAACAATCGGATTAATTTTATCTAAAATAGCATTTAATTGTTCTTCGTTGTTAAAAATTGGAACAATAACCACTTGAATTGGAGCCAATTTTGGAGGTAAAACTAAACCTTCATCATCGGAGTGCGTCATGATTAAACCACCCATTAAACGAGTAGAAACTCCCCAAGAGGTTGCCCAAACATGTTTTAACTGGCCATCTTTATCACTAAATTTAACATCAAATGCTTTGGCAAAATTCTGACCTAAAAAATGAGATGTACCTGCTTGTAAAGCTTTTCCATCTTGCATTAAGGCTTCAATACAAAAAGTTTCTTCAGCACCTGCAAATCTTTCGTTGGCTGTTTTAACACCTTTTATTACAGGCATTGCCATATAATTTTCGGTAAAATCCGCATATACTTCTAACATTTTTTTGGCTTCATCAATAGCCTCTTCCTGTGTAGCATGAGCAGTATGTCCTTCTTGCCATAAAAACTCCGAAGTACGTAAAAACAAACGCGTACGCATTTCCCATCGCATAACATTTGCCCATTGATTAACCAAAATTGGTAAATCGCGATAGGATTGTATCCAACCTTTATAAGTGTTCCAAATAATGGTTTCGGAAGTTGGTCGGATGATTAATTCTTCCTCTAATTTAGCTTCAGGATCCACCACAACACCTTTTCCATCTTCATCATTTTTTAATCTGTAGTGCGTAACTACAGCGCATTCTTTAGCAAATCCTTCAACATGTGCGGCTTCTTTGCTTAAATATGATTTTGGAATCAACAATGGAAAATACGCATTAACATGTCCGGTTTCCTTAAATTTTTCATCTAAAACAGCTTGCATTTTTTCCCAAATAGAATACCCATAAGGTTTAATTATCATACATCCTCTAACATCGGAGTTTTGTGCTAAATCGGCTTTTATTGCCAATTCGTTGTACCAAGCCGAAAAATCTTCGTTTCTTTTAGGGAAATTCTTTGCCATTATAGTTTTATATTTAATTTTGGAAAGTTACGAAGTTAATAAAA
>JBEEPA010000222.1:0-2525 GCA_041191385.1 Bacteroidota bacterium
CACTTTCTCTATAATATGCATTAATTAAAGTTCTTAATGCTCCATTGATAGCTTCTTGTTTAGAGTTATATTTATAATCATTTTTCATAATAGGAGAGCCAGTTCCATAATAAGAACCACATTTTAAACCAGCATTATAACCAGATGCCCATAAATTATTAGAATTTTTAGATAAATAAATAGTTGCTGAAAACTCTTTAGTTTCAATGATATTTTCTTTTATATCATTTATACAAACATTATTTTCATTAAAAATTGGAGTTTTATATTTTTGAATATCATCAAATTTAATCTGTTTACCATCTTCAGTAAAGTAAGAATATTTGATTTCGAAATTATTTTTTGAAATAGTCATAATATATATAGTTATTAGGTTAAACATAATTTTAAACAAGTTGAAAGGCTGAAAGCCAAAAAGTCAATGGTGGAAAATACCGTAAATAGTGCAACGGTTTAAGAGGTATGCACCTTTACTTTTTGATAGCTAAAGCCTTAACTTAGTTTAAAATTTGAATTAACCAGGCACTAATAAAATTATATTATCATATCATAAAAAAAAGGTTTTGTCCCTATTAAAAAAAAGTTAAAATTATTTATTTATACCAACTATTATTTAATTCTTCATAATATCCTTTCGATGTAGGATATTTTCTTCTAACAACTGTTACAGCATTATATTTAGATTGTCTTTGTACAGTCATTAGATGTCTTTCTAATAAAACATTTCCTGTTTCATCCCATAATACAATAAGAAATTGAAAATACCATTTCTCTTTTTTTATTATTTGATTATTAGCACTCATAGTAAGATTATATTTATATTTTAGAAATGAAAAAAGGGGTTTCCCCCTTTTAATTAATTGAATAAATTTATTTTCTGTAAATTAAAAGCTTGTGCATCTAAGCCATATTCAAAAGTATAGCCAACTGCATTTAGTTCATTAAGAAAATTAGCTAAGTCTGGATAATCTAAACCAATTTCGTTTTCTATTTCACAGTATTTATTAATAATATTTAGTACCTCAACTGGTAAATTATCAATATCATTAAACAAATCATTTTCTTCAATATACTCAGATTGAGAAAGTAAAATTTGAAAATCTTTTATATTAGATGCGATAATCATTTCATTAGTATTCATAGTAATATTATATTTAGATAGTTATAAAATAAAAAAAGGGGTTTCCCCCTTTTAATTAATTATATTTATTTTGTGTAAATTAAAAGGTTCTAACTCATAGCCATATTCAAATGTATAACCAACTTCATTTAGTTCATTAATGCAATTAATTAAGTCTGGATAATCTAAACGTCTTTCGGCTTCTATTTTAGCGTATTTATTTAAAATTGATTGTACCTCAATTGGTAAATTATCAATATCATTAAACAAATCATTTTCTTCAATATATTCAGATTGAGAAATCAATAAATTAAACTCATTGATATTAGATGCGATAATCTTTTCATTAGTATTCATAGCAATATTATATTTAGATAGTTATAAATAATTTATTACTGTGGCACTAAATTTTAAACCAAATTAGGTCAAGAAAAATGTATAAATAGTGCAACGGTTTATGCCATTTTTAGCAGTACCGTTTTGGGAGAAAATTTGAACTTTGTAATCAATTATGATAACATCCCCACAAAAAACATTTTATAATAATATCATAAAAAAAGGGGCTTCCCCCTATCAAAACAAGCTTAATTGAGTTCCTAAGACTTTTTGTTTTTCAGAAATAGTTTGTTCAGTTTGAGCTTTAATTTGAGGATTATTGTCTAAAGTCTTTTTCACTCTAAGAATCATATCAGTTTTATTTGGTCCTAAAATGTGTACAAAAGACAATCCAGTAAACCTACATTTTACAACTTTAAAGCTACACCAATGTTCCAATGTTAAAGGATTCATCCAAGCAATTTCGCCTTCAAGCGTATTGTAAACTAAATTAACTACAGCCATTTTAACACAAGTAAGGTCTATATCAGAACCATAGAAAACTAATTTACGATTAATTTTAGCAGCTGCTAACAACATTCGTCCAGAACCACAAGCTGGATCTAAAACTGTTTGATAATTTTCATAGTTTCCTGTCATTTTAGCCATCATATCACAGATAGGTTCGGGAGTGAAATATTGTCCGTTTTTCCCAAAACTTAGATATTCCATAAAAATATCTCCTAAAGCATCATGTAATCCTTCTCCCCCATTATCTGATAAATCCCCAAATGCATTTAACAATGAAATGAAATCCTCAGTTTTATAATCATTTATAGGATTCTTTTTGAACTCCATTTCATCAGTAAGAGTAAAATTATATAGAAGAATGTCTAAAAAATCATTAAAAACATGACCTACAGAATTAGAGTAAATTAATTTGTTAAAAGCAGTATCAAATTTAGCTTTAAGGTTTTGATTAGCACTCATAGTAATATTATATTTAGATAGTTATAAATAATTTATTACTGTGGCACTAAATTTTAAACCAAATTAGGTCAAGAAAAATGTATAAATAGTGCAACGGTTT
>JBEEPA010000223.1:0-4639 GCA_041191385.1 Bacteroidota bacterium
AAGTTTTAGTATATCATTAATTTTAATGTAAAAAACTAAAACTGGAGTTCGACTAAAATATTCATTTTTTTACAAATCTATATTTAAGGGAATCCTATTGTATTTATCTTGTAATCTTACAATATCATTTTCGTCGAAATTCCCAAAGGAAACTTCCAAAATAATCAATGCAAAATTATTAGTAATAATTTGATGGGTTGTTGAACGAGGAATAAAAAATTCATCCCCTTTTTTAACCGGAATCGTTTTTTTACCAATTACAATATAACCAGCTCAATCAATAACTCTCCACAATTCATCCCGATGGTAATGAAACTGCAAACTTAAAGCTTCGTTTGGTTGTACATTAAGCAATTTTACGGTAACCTTTTCATTTGTAGAAAATTGCTCGAAATTTCCCCAAGGTTTTTCTACTTTGAATGATTCCATATTGTTTTTATTTTAGTGTGTGTAAACATGAGTTGTTTTCAGGATTGAAGTATGAGTTTTTCTTCCGTAGCTTCCGATAAATAATTTTTATTTTGTTCGATAAAAATCCTTTTAATTGCCAACCTTGCCATCAAATAACTTACCGTAGATTCTGCACCTTGATTTAGGTTTACATTGTGTTCCTCAACACCATCGTAACAACCACTAGTACAAGGGTTATACACAATTTGATGTAAATGATTTTCGCCTAAAAACCAATTAAAAGCTATTGTTGCTTTTTGCTTGTATTCATCCTTTTTAAAAACCTTATAAAATTTTTCTAAAGCAAGTATGGTATAAGTTACATCTATGGGCTGTTCGCCTCCAATTTGAGTTTCGTTTGCAAAGTATTTATTATGCCAACCTTTGTTGGATATCACTTTAATTTTGCCATCCATAAAAATTTTGGATAGTAAAAAATCAAAACTTTCTTTTGCTATGCATAAATTTTAGTCGAAAAAAATTTCCGATTAAATATAAAAAAGGCGAATATTTAAAAAAATAAATTGCAACGCTATTTTACCTAACACTTATTTAATTTATGTACAAAACAAATTAATAAATGAAAAGAAATCAAAAAGGCAAGTTAAGAGTTTAAAAAGTTCAGAATTATTCAAGATTAAAAAAATATTACTGATTTTGACAATGAAAGATTTAAAATAGGAAAATAAACAAAGGTTTTTTGGTTTTGCTTCTTTTAAAGAGATGGATTATGCAAGAAATTTATCCAAAACTAACAATATTGTGGTTTTATGGATGCAAAAATTTTTAGATTTAAAATGCAAGATACTGCTTACGGTTGGACCGTAGAAATGCAATTAAAATCTGTAAAACAACAATTTAAAATCACCGAAATTCCTGTAAGTTATAGGAAAAGAATTGGTTTTTCTAAAATCTTCGGAACCCAAAAAGGCTCCTTATTAGCAGGATATAAAATAATCACAACCATTTTTAAATACAGATAAGCTATATAAAATGGTGTATATTACCAATTAAATAGTAAACCAAGCTTTGTTTTCTTTGTAGTTCAATTTCACGCTAAGTTTGTAAAGTATTACACGCAAAGAATGGATCCCCCCTTTGCGAACTCTGCGTGAACCTTTGTGCCCTTTGCGTGAAAAATTAAGCTTAAGTATTAAAAAGCTACAATTTACTCAAAACCTTCCAATAAATCTGGGCGGCGTTGTTGGGTTCTTTCGTACGATTTTTTTTCGCGCCATTCTTCTATCTTCTTAAAATCGCCGCTTAGTAAAACTTCGGGTACTTTTAACCCTCTAAATTCATCGGGGCGAGTGTACACTGGATGTGATAATAAGTTATCCTGAAAGGAATCGGTTAAAGCCGACATTTCGTTGGAGATGGCTCCGGGAATTACTCTAATAATTGCATCTGATAGTACCGCTGCGGCTAATTCTCCTCCGCTTAAAACATAATCGCCAATGCTAATTTCTAAGGTTACATACAACTCTCTAATGCGCTCATCTATACCTTTATAATGTCCACAAATCATCATTATATTTTTAACGGTAGATAGTTGGTTTACTCTACTTTGTTTTAAAGTTTCGCCATCGGGTGTTAAATAAATAATAGCATCGTAACTACGCTGTTGAGTTAAACTTTCGATACAATCCGCTAAAGGCTGACAAGTAAGCACCATACCCGCACCACCACCATATTGGTAATCATCTACTTTATGGTGTTTATCCAAGGAAAATTTACGGATATCATGTATATGAACTTCTGCAATTCCTTTATCAATAGCTCTTTGTAAAATAGAGTTACTAAACGGACTATCCAACAAATTTGGTAAAACAGTTAAAATATCAATGCGCATTATTCAATTTCTATGTCGGGATATAAAAAATCGTTGTAAGGATACCTTTTAATATGCAAGGCTCTAACTTTTTGATATAAATCGTTTTTAAACTCGTTCCAATTAATTTTTTTCTCTGCAGAAATAAAAACACAACCCACTTCCTGATTCGCCATCCAAGTTTGTTTTAATTGTTCTAAACTTATGTTACGCTTAGTTGATGGAGTTAAATCGTCCTCGGCTTTTTCTTCCCAAGTGTATGCATCAACTTTATTAAACACCATTACTACAGGTTTATCTGTTGAATCAATTTCTTTAATCGTTTCAGAAACCACACGAATATGGTCCTCGAAATTAGGATGCGAAATATCCACCACATGCAACAACAAATCCGATTCGCGAACCTCATCCAATGTAGATTTAAACGATTCTACTAAACCATGAGGTAATTTGCGAATAAATCCAACCGTATCCGATAATAAAAAAGGTAAATTTCCTAAAACAACTTTGCGTACAGTAGTATCCAAAGTTGCAAACAATTTATTTTCTGCCAATACCTCCGATTTTGAAATTGCATTCATAATCGTAGATTTCCCAACATTTGTATAACCCACCAAAGCCACTCTAATCATAGTTTCACGATTGCTACGTTGGGTAAGTTTTTGCTGATCAATTTTAACCAATTTTTGTTTTAGCTTACTAATAATATCGCGTACAATCCTTCTATCTGTTTCAATTTCTGTTTCCCCAGGACCCTTCATCCCTACCCCACCTTTTTGCCGGGATAAATGCGTCCACATGTTGGTTAATCTAGGTAATAAATATTGATATTGTGCCAACTGAACTTGAGCTTTAGCATGGGCTGTTTGTGCCCTGCTGGCAAAAATATCTAATATTAAGTTGTTTCTATCTAAGATTTTAACTTCTAGGATTTTTTCGATGTTACGCAATTGAGAAGGGCTCAATTCGTCGTCGAAAATCACCATATCAATTTCATTTTCTTTCACATACAATAAAACCTCCTCGATTTTACCTGTACCAATAAAAGTTTTAGGATGAACTTTTTCAAGCTTTTGCGTGAATCTCTTCACTGTTTCAGCCCCAGCTGTGTGGGTTAAAAACTCTAATTCATCTAAATATTCTGTAACTTGCTCCTCGGTTTCTTTTTGGGTAATTACTCCAATTAAAACAGCACGTTCAAGTTTATCATTCGATGATGTTTTGGTTATTAAACCTGTTTCCATCTAATTATTTTCTCAAAGTAATCAAGTAATTTTTTAAAGCCTCAACATCTTGTTCACTTAACTGCTTGTATGCCGGCATATTTTTTCGTCCGTTAGAAATTACATTTACAATTTCTGAATCAGTTAAAACAGAAGCCTTTAAATTTGAAGCACCACCTAAGCCTAAATCTCCTTCTGCGCCATGACAAATCGTACAGTTTTTAGAATATAATTCCTCACCGTGCTGAATACTACCCGCAGAAATTTGGGTTAAATCAACTGTAGTATCAACATAAGGACGTTTTTTAGACATTTCAGCCAAGCCATAAATTCCAACAAATAACAAAGTACCAATTAAAGCCAAAATTTTATTTTGCTTTTTAAAACCAACAATTGCTAAAGGAATAGCAGCTAAAACTAAACCTAATTTAATCCATAAAAAGTTGCTAAATTTTGCATCTTTTAAAATAATCATAACAACACCCGTTATTAAAAAAACGATTGTTGTAATCATTTCGGGAATTTTAGTTTTTTGTTTGTAAGCAGCAAATTTATCTTTGTTTACAAATAACAAAATTGTTTTAATTACCATAGATAATAAAAACAAAATAACCATTAATAAGTGTAAGAGTTTAAGTCCTGTGAACATATTTTTTTATTTAATTTGAAACAAAAATATACAAAAAAAGTAGAAGTGCGAGTTGATTTAGATATTTATATTTTATATAGCGCTTAAACACTATCTTAAATCGAAAAAAATATAACAAAATGAAGGATTTATTGATTTTTAACTTGTTAAAGATGTAGTAATTTTTACTTTTGTCAACCATTTATTACAAAACATGTGGACAATATTAATTGAAACCTTTTTATTAAGTATTTCTCCCTTTGGAGAAGCAAGAGTTGGAATAGTGTATGGAATTGCAAGAGGTTTAAATCCATGGTTGGTATTTATCGTTGGAACAATTGCTAACTTATTGGTTTACCCATTATTAAAAATTTTTATTGCTTTTTTGAATAAAAAACTTTGGAACTACAGACCATATAGAACACAAGCTGTTAAATTATCTCAAAGATCCAAAAGATTAGTTGGGAAACATATTTTAAAATACGGATTTTGGGGATTAATGATTTT
>JBEEPA010000224.1:0-6250 GCA_041191385.1 Bacteroidota bacterium
AAGCTTGGAGAGATATGCGTGTAAGTTCTTTAACAGATTTAATTTTAATGAAATTATTGCGTATTAAGCAAATTGAAGACAATGACGGTAAAACAATTATATCGGAAGGTTTAGATGCAAATTATTTAGACATAATCAATTATGCAGTTTTTGCAATGATAAGACTAGAAGAAAATAAAGAAAAAGTTAAATCACATGTGTAATATAAAACTAATATCTTATGAGTAGAATACTTTTATATTTTTCGAGATTTTTTGTAGGTATATTATTTATTTTTTCGGGCTTAATAAAAGGAAATGATCCACTAGGTTTTTCTTATAAATTAGAGGAATATTTTGAGAAGTTCTCTGAGATTTTAAAAGAAGAAAATTATATTTTTTTTGCTTCTTTAATGGATTTCTTCGCTAGCTTTTCATTAAGTTTAGCCATAATTATAGTAATTGCAGAAATTGCTTTGGGTGTTTTATTAATTACTGGAAGTTATATTAAAAAAGTAGCTTGGTTATCCTTATTACTAATCGTATTTTTTACCTTTTTAACTTTCGTATCATGGAAATTCGAATTGGTTAAAAGTTGTGGATGTTTTGGTGACGCTATACCTTTAACACCTTATCAAAGTTTTATTAAAGATTTAATATTGTTGATTTTTATAGTTTTTATATTTATTTATCGCAAAAATATAGAGCCTTTATTAGATAAAAATTACAATTTAATTGCGCTATTTTGTAGCATTGGTGTAGCTTTTATTTTCACATGGTACTGTTATCAGCATTTGCCATTAAAAGACTTTTTAGCTTATGCTAAAGGTAAAAGATTGTTGCCTCAAATGGAGGTAATTAAAGGAAATCCTTTAACATTATATGTTTTTAAAGATAAAACTACTGGCGATGAAATTAAATTTAAAAACTATCCGATTGATTATGATAATTGGGAATATGTAACCTTCGAAAACATTAGCGGCGAAATTACATTACATGAAATTGAAAGAAAAGGCATAGAAAATAATTTTGTTTTAGAAATTCCATCAAAATATTCAAATGATTGGAAAATTTTAAATACTACAACAGAGATTTATACTCCTGATATTGAACCTAAAATTCAACAATTATCTGCTCAATCAATAGACGGAGGTGAAACAGATCATATTTTAGAAATTTTAAACGATACTTCTTATCAATTTTTACTAATAATTAGACAATTAAAAACCTTAGGGGATTTTGAAAAAACAAATATGGGTTTAAAATTTATTGCCAACTCTAAAGGTAAAAAAATGGTAGATCAAGTTCAAGAATTGTATTCGCAATCTAAAAAGGAAAATATTAAATTTTATGCATTGTGTAGTGAAGGTGATTTTGAAAAAATTAAGAGTTTTAAAATGGAAAACAATTTTGATTTCTCTATTTATAGCAGTGATGATACTGAACTAAAAACAATGATTAGATCCTCACCAGGATTATTTTTTATGAAAGGTGATTCTGTTATTCAAAAATGGCATCATAACGACTTTCCTCGTTTTAAAAAAGTTAAAAACAAATACTTAAATTTATAATTATGGCTCAAAAAATCGTTGCAGGAAACTGGAAAATGAACAACAATGTGCAAGAAGGAATTGCATTGGTTAAGGAATTAAATCAAAAAATGGCATCTCTAAATTTAAAAGATGTACAATTAATTGTTTCACCATCGACAGTATCTTTATTTGCAATTCAAAACGAATTAAAAGGAAGTGCAATTAAGGTTAGTGCTCAAAATATTCACTCAAAGGATAGTGGTGCTTACACTGGAGAAATTTCTGCAGATATGATTAAATCTATTGGCATTGAATACACAATTATCGGGCATTCGGAACGCAGAGAATATTTTAATGAAACAAGTGAAGATATTGCTTCTAAAGTAAAAAAAGCTATCGAAAAGGGAATTAAGCCTATTTATTGTTGTGGTGAAGTAAAAGCCGAAAGAGAAAGCGGAATCCATTTTGACGTTGTAGGTAAACAGATTGAAAATGAATTATTTAGTTTAACTGTTGAGGAATTTTCTAAAGTTGTAATTGCTTACGAACCTGTATGGGCAATTGGAACCGGTTTAACTGCTAGTCCGGAACAAGCACAAGAAATTCATGCTTTTATTCGTAGTTTAATTGTGAAAAAATATGGAGAAAAGACTGCTCAAAACACTAGTATTCTATATGGTGGAAGTTGTAAACCAAGCAATGCAAAAGAAATTTTCAGTAAGCCAGATGTAGATGGTGGTTTAATTGGTGGAGCTTCTTTGGTTGCTGATGATTTTCTAGCAATTGCTAACTCATTTTAATTTATTAAAACGCAGGTTAAATATCTATTTTAGCCTGCGTTTAATTTTATTTTATGCAAGATTATTATCAATATAAATTTACCGTTAAAAATCCCGAACATTGGAATGAAATTTTGATTGCTGAATTAGAAAATACAGCAATGGAAAGTTTTATGGAAGAAGAAGATGGATTTAGTGCTTACAGTACAAATGATAACATTGATGCTGAGATTACATCTGTTTTAAGCAATTATTCTGATTTAAATTTAGATTTTAAAGCTAGTTATCAAAAAATTACTATTCCTTATCAAAATTGGAATGAAGAATGGGAAAAAAATTTCCAAATTGTAGAAATTGATGATTGGTGTGTAATTAAAGCACCATTTCATGAATTAGAAAAAAAATACGAACAAACTATTATTGTTGCGCCCAAAATGTCCTTTGGAACAGGGCATCACCCAACAACTTATTTAATGATTAAAGCCATGAAAGCTATCGATTTTAAACAAAAATCGGTTTTAGATATGGGCTCTGGAACAGGTATTTTATCTATTTTAGCTTATAAGTTAGGTTCTGAAAATATTGATGCTGTTGATATTGAAGAATGGGCATATGAAAATTGTAAAGAAAATGCCGAATTAAACAATTGTACATTTAATATTTTATTGGGTAACGAAACTGCTGTTCCTCAAAAAAACTATAATATAATTTTGGCTAATATCAATAAAAACATCTTATTACATCAAATGAATTTTTACTTCAACCATTTGGAACAAAATGGTATTATTTTGGTAAGTGGTATATTATCATCTGATGAAAAAGAAATTACCGAAAGTTTTATTCAAAAAGGATTTAAATTAATTCAAATATTTATAAAAGAAAATTGGTTATGCATTCAATTCGAAAAGTAGTTTTAATTATTTCAGCACTTTTTTTCAGCACAAATTTGGTTCAAGCCCAAGCTTTAAAATCATTTTCTGAAGATCCTAAAGTTTTTTTTGACCAACTTTTTGGATTTGTTGCAGAATCTAATCCAATATTAGCCGAAGAATTAAAAGTAGAATTTTTGGCTTGTTGGCCGATGGAAAAAACTGGAAATGATAAAAAGGATTTAAAAAAGGAAGAGGGAATTTATAAAGATGCCAATAAGGTGTTATTATTGAGGTTTAAAAAACTCAAAATAAACAACGATTTTCTTTATAGTACAAAATCAAAAAAATTTACCGATTCTCAAATCTCTGAAATAATTAAAATTTGTAACAGTATGCTTAAAGGTAAACTTAAGCCGGTACCTCATTTTAATGCATATGTATTGAGCTTATTAAGTTTTATAAACACCAATCAAACCGATGAAAGTTTTAACGCTTGGAATAAAGCTTTAAATCAGTTATTAAACGAAAATACTCGTTATTTTGTAAGTTTTATCGAAAGTTGTAACGAAATATTTTTATATGGTTCAATATACGCTAATCCAAATCTTAAATGGCTTAAAAACACTAATAGATATTATTTTGATTACGACTCATTACCAAAGGTAGTTTTTAATAAAAAATTCTATTTAGTGTGCTATGCTCGTGAAGACAGTACCAAAATTTATGATACAAAGGGAGTTTATTATCCTACTACTAATAAATGGTATGGAGTGGGTGGCATAGTAATGTGGGATAGAGCAGGTATTGATAGTAGTGTTAGTCATGCCATTTTAAATAAATATGAAATTGAAATGAAATCGCCTTATTTTAAAGCGGATTCGGTAATTTATAAAAACACAAAGTATGTAGACCACCCAATGTTAGGTTGGATGGAAGAAAGAGTTTTAGCTAATCAAACTCCAAAAACAGCAATTTTTCCTAAATTTTATTCTTACTCGGAAAGAATTATAATCCCAGAAATTGTAGATAGTGTTTATTATGAGGGTGCTTTTGTTATTAACGGTGGTAAGTTTGTAGGAAAAGGTATTGGTGGTTCTCCATCAAAATTAATATTTAAAAAATTCAATAAAGATTTCCTCGTTGTAGAAGCACCAAGTTTCATTTTTGATGATGATAAATTTTCAACAACTGGTGCAAATGTTAAAATGTATTTGGATAGCGATTCTATATATCATCCTTATTTACAATTAAAATTTTTAACAGATAAACGTGAATTAACGTTGATTAAAAATGATAAAGGTATTGGCGAAACACCTTATTTTAATACTTTTCATAGAGTTGACATGAATATTGAATGGATGAGATGGGAAATTGACAAACCATACTTGGAATTTAGTGCTTTAATGGGAAGTGGAACTGGTGAAATCAGATTAGAATCATCTAGTTTTTATTCTGCTGAAAGATTTAGGAAAATTCAAGGTTTGGAGGATGAGCATCCATTGTATAAATTGAAAAAATTTGTAACAGAAAAAAATGATAAAAATTTAGTTTTTCTAGATCTTGACTATGCAAAATATTTAATGTTGGATGATGAAGATGTTAAACGTTTATTAATTAGGTTATCAACTCAAGGTTTTTTACAATATGATGTAAAAACTGGTAAAGCTGTGGTTCAAAATAAAGTTTTTGAATATATTGGTGCAAAATCTCAAAAAGGTGATTATGATAATATTTATATTCAATCTATCATTAAAGATCAACCCAATATTACGATGAATTTAATTAATTACGATATGACCGTAAGAGGGGTGTCTGGTGTTGCTATTAGTAATATTCGTAAAACTGGATTTATTCCTGAAAATGGTCAGTTTCAATTGCACAAAAATCGTAATATGACCTTTAGTGGAGTTTTACGTTCAGGAAATTATGAATTTCATGGTAAAAAATTCTCTTTTAATTATGATAATTTTAAAATTGATTTAGAAGAATGTGACTCTGCTCGTTTTATGGCTGTTAATCATAAAATTGAGGCGGTACAAGGACAAAAAGGGGTTTCAATGGTTAATTCTATTATAGAAGATGTAAGAGGGGATTTACAAATCGATTATCCTTATAACAAATCAGGTCAATTACAAGATTCTTTCCCTCAATATCCAATATTTAAAACCAACCAAAATTCGTATGTTCGATACAATAAAAGAAACTTACAAGGTAATGTTTACGATCCTGATTTAGTATATTTTAGATTAGATCCTTTTGAAGTGGACAGCTTAGGTTATTTTTCTAATTCAGGTGTACGTTTTAGTGGAAGTTTTAAATCTGGAGGGATTTTTCCAGAATTTGATGAAGATTTGGTATTAATGCCTAATCATTCATTAGGATTTGTTAAACAAACACCACCAGAAGGATTCCCTGTGTTCGATGGTAAAGGTGTTTTTAAAAATAAAATCATGTTAAGTAACGATGGTATTATTGGAGACGGAGATTTTGAATATATAACAAGTACAACTACATCTAAAGCTATGGTATTTTTCTTAGATAGTATCAATGCAATGGCCGAAAAATATAAAGTTGAGCCTCAGATGGAGCCTGTTGAATATACTGATGTAAATGCTGAAAATGTAAAAATTCATTTCTCAAATTCTAAAGATTTTATGTCGGTTAAAAACACTAAAGCACCAATAAATATGTATAACAATGTTGCTAAATTAGATGGTGAAATGGTTTATAGTCCTAAAAGAATGACAGGTAGCGGAGTTGTTGATTTTGAAAATGGCGAATTAAAATCAAAAGAATTTGAGTTCGATAATTTTAAATTTAATGCAGATACTGCAGATTTTAAATTAAAAGGTGAGGATAAAGACGGTGTTGCATTTGCTACAGTAAATGTAAATGCCACTATTAACTTTAAAGAACGTAAAGGAGATTTTATTTCTAATAGCGGTAGTTCGTATGTTAATTTTCCAGTTAATCAATATAGATGTTTAATGGATCAAATGACTTGGTTTATGGATGACGCAATGGTGGAAATGAGTACAAGTAAAAAAGCTGAAAAAACTGAAGATACTGGAGCGGATGCTTCAGATTTA
>JBEEPA010000225.1:0-3418 GCA_041191385.1 Bacteroidota bacterium
TTTTTACAAGCTGAAAGCAAAATGCACTAAAGCGCATAGTTTTAACTATCTTTAAGACCAATAAAAAGATATTGCACACTCACTATAGCATAATAAAAAACTGATTAGATAAAGTTTACAAAACAATTTTTTTTAAACTTAAGCGAACAAATCCAAAAACACTTCTTCGATTTTGGACACCCCTATAACTTTTATATTTTTAAACGATTTCCAATGCGTGGAATCCGAGTGTTTAGAAACAAAAATCTTTTTAAACCCTAATTTTTCGGCTTCTTTAATTCGTATGTCAATTTTTTGTACAGGCCTTACCTCTCCTGATAATCCTACCTCTCCTGCAAAACAAACATCGTTGGGAACAGGAATATCTTCCCTACTCGATACAATTGCTGCCAAAACAGCTAAATCCGTTGCAGGATCTTCAATTTTTATTCCGCCTGTAATATTTAAAAAAACGTCCTCGGTTCCTACTTTATACCCACATTTTTTCTCCAATACTGCCAACAACATATTCATTCTTCGCAAATCAAATCCAGTTGAACTCCTTTGCGGATTTCCATAAGCTGCACCAGATACTAAGGCTTGTGTTTCGATAAATAAAGCTCTTACACCTTCCATATTAGCTGTAATTGTTATCCCGCTAAAACCTTCATCGCGGTTACTCATTAACATCTGACTAGGATTTTCTACGATTTGTAAGCCTTTTTCTGCCATTTCGTAGATTCCTAATTCGTTAGTAGATCCAAAACGATTTTTTATCGAACGAATAATTCTGTAATAATGATTTCTATCCCCCTCAAACTGTAAAACTGTATCCACCATGTGTTCTAGAACTTTTGGTCCGGCTAAACTTCCTTCCTTGTTAATATGTCCGATTACAAAAACCGGAAAACCTTTACCCTTGGATAATTTTAACAATTGATTTGTACACTCTCGTATTTGAGACAAAGTACCCGGAGCCGATTCGATATGATCATGCATCATCGTTTGTATCGAATCTACAATAATTAAATCTGGTTGTAATTTTTCTGCTTGTTCTGCTACCCTGTTAATATTGGTTTCGGTAAATAAAATTACTTCACCTTTAATTACTGGTTCAATCCTATCCGCACGAGTTTTAATTTGTTCTTCACTTTCCTCTCCCGATACATACAAAACTTTTAAATCGGGATTTTGCAAAGCAATTTGCAACATTAAAGTAGATTTTCCAATTCCCGGTTCACCACCAAACAACACCAAAGATCCTGGAATTAACCCACCCCCCAAAACTCTATTTAACTCTGTATCTGTAAAAACAATACGTTTTTGAGTTAGAGGCGTAACATCGTTGATATTTTTAGGCTGATTATTAACTAAACCTAAGGAAGATGGAGCTTTGGATGAAGATGAACTAACCTTTTCCGTTACTTCCTCCACAAATGAATTCCAAGCACCACAATGGGAACATTTACCTAACCATTTAGCAGAATGATGACCGCATGACTGGCAAACAAAAGTAGATTGAAACTTTGCCATTACTTTTTATCTTCTTCCTCCTTAATAAACTCGTAAGTACGCAAACCTAATTCATTATCCTGTGTTATAACTAAATAATCTTTCCTTAAAGTTACAATCGTCCATTCTCCGTGATAAGTAACTCCATAACAATAGGTTTCTGGAGCAGCAATTTCTAACATTCCTCCATCAACAAAATATCTCCCATAGCTACAAGTATCAGCAATTCTGTTAACTTGACCTTGAGAAATAGCTACCCTACCTTTTTCAAATCTAAAAAAAATATTTTTATTCCTTGTATTAACACTTGTTCCGCTTATCATTTTCCAATGACCCTGAATCCTACTATCCTTAAAACGATCACAACTATTTGTGGTAATTAAAATTGTAAATAAAAATAATACACCAACAATATATTTAAACATAAATTTTAATTTGATTTGCTTACGAAAATACTAACAAAAATCAAGAATTCAAATTCTTAATTTTATTAATGATAGAAGTACTACTAAAGCCTTCTAAAAAATCAATTGTTTTAACTTCCCCACCCTTTTCCAACACCTCTTTAGCGCCTACAATTTTATCAACAGTGTAATCGCTACCTTTAATTAAAATATTAGGCGAAATTTGTTTAATTAAAAACAAAGGTGTGTCGTCCTCAAATTTCACTATATAATCTACAAATTCTAAAGCCGCTAATATGCTGCTTCTAAAATAAAAATCGTTTATCGGGCGCTCTTTACCTTTTAATCGTTGGATACTGGCATCGCTATTTAAACCAATAATCAAAATATCTCCACAAGCTTTGGCTTTGCGTAAATAATCAATATGACCAGGGTGAATTAAATCAAAACAACCATTGGTAAAAACTACTTTTTTATTGATTTTTTGTAAGTCTTTTGTTAAATTAGAAGCTTGAGCTACTGAAATAATCTTATCTGATTTCATTGATTTAACAAAGAATTTGTTGCGGTATCTGGAAAAACAATAGTGGATTTAAAGGTTTTAGCTTCTTCAAAATCCATCAAACCATATGCAATAACAATCACTATATCACCTACCGCTACTTTACGAGCTGCCGGCCCATTTAAACAAATTTTACCAGTTTTACGTTCGCCTTTAATTACATAAGTTTCCAAGCGTTCCCCGTTGTTTAAATTCACAATTTGCACCTTTTCGCCCTCAATTATATTACTAGCCTCCATCAACTCCTCATCAATAGTGATACTGCCAATATAATTTAAATCAGCTTCTGTTACCGTAACACGGTGTATTTTGGATTTCATTACTTGTACAAACATGGCGCAAAGTTACAAAATGCTTTATATAAGCCAACAAAGTTGCCTAATTATTTTTAATTAATTTATATCGAATATCCATAAATGTAACTATAGAACTGTAAAAGTTGAATAATTTTCTCACAGAATACACAGAAAACCAGAGAAAAAAAGTAAAAAACTACATGTAGTACACCTATGCTTTACG
This sequence comes from Bacteroidota bacterium, assembly GCA_041191385.1. GTDB lineage: Bacteria > Bacteroidota > Bacteroidia > Flavobacteriales_C > JBEEPA01. The sequence continues at coordinate 2,977 of JBEEPA010000225.1, forward strand.
CAAAGTATTATATTTATTACACTGATTGCGTTACACTTAACAGAAAACACAGATTGTGTTTATTTACAATTAAATTTTAAAAATATGTATAATTTATGAAACATGATGAAAACTCTAAATGCGGGAAACTAAAAACAAAGTTTATAATTCTGTGAAATCTATCAAACGTAGTGGAATCTGTGTCATAAATCTAAATTAATGCTAAATCATAACATCTCGGCAATCACCTTAAACCTAAGAAAAAAGAATAAAGTATCTGAGTACATCTGTGCATTCTGTGAGCAATTTAAATAATTCAACCATTTATAATCCTAACTAAACTCTCTTTATCAACTAAGGTTAATGCGTTAAAATTTACCAGTAAGCCAATTCTTTTTTTTGAAAGTTTAAAATAATTTAAAAGTTGCTTTTTATGTACATCGTTTAATATATCTACTGATTT